>WGBL01000048.1 GCA_015494375.1 Hyphomicrobiales bacterium
GGAGGGGGTCTTTGCGGGAAGCAACGAAGGTGCATAACAAATTGACCGCACATCGGGATTCACCCCCTCCTTAGCTTCCCGCTCCTCGCCTCCGGCTCGTCGTTCGCCTCTTGCCGACCCTCCCCCTCGAGGGGGAGGGAGGAATAAGACTGGCCGGTGGAGGGACCAACCAATCGCGGGTCAACGTTGCACTATACCGTGTCCCGAATGGGCGAGCCATCCGGAAACGGAGCTCAATCAATGCCATGCGCCATATGCAGAGAAATCTACCGGACAGCAGTGAGGCATCGCCAGGGAGCGCGAAGAGCGGGCGTGGAGAGCGGGAGCGCGCCCAGAGCAGTGGCAGAGACTGTGGCGCAGAGCGAGAGCGCGATCTGAGCGGGGGCATAGGCAGGAAACCACATGGGCAGGCGCGCGGGGGCGCGTCCGTGCGCAAGCCTGTGTCTGGCGAACAGCCGGCCCCTGTTGCCGCCGGCGGCCAACGGGTGGCCAAGGCGATTGCGCGCGCGGGGCTCTGCTCGCGGCGTGAGGCCGAGCGCTGGATTGCCGCGGGCCGGGTTGCTGTTAATGGCGCAACGCTCACAACGCCCGCCGTCATCGTCAGCCCCGCCGATCGCGTGACCGTCGATGGTGTGCCGTTGCCGGCGCCCGAGCCGCCCCGCCTCTGGCGCTATCACAAACCGCGCGGCCGCGTGACCAGCCACCACGACCCGGAGGGCCGGCCCACCGTCTTCGAGGCTTTGCCCGAGGGGCTGCCGCGTGTGATCTCCGTTGGGCGGCTCGACTTCAACACCGAGGGGCTGTTGCTGCTCACAAACGACGGGGCGCTGGCCCATCATCTGGAGCTGCCCACCACGGGCTGGCTGCGGCGCTATCGCGCGCGCGTCCACGGCCGGGTCGACGAGGCAGCGCTCGCCGCGCTTGCCAATGGCATGACCATCAACGGCATGCGCTATGGCCCCATCGAGGCCCGGCTCGACCACGTCGGGGCGAGCAACGCCTGGCTTACGATTGCGCTGCGCGAGGGCAAGAACCGCGAGGTGCGCAAGGTTCTCGGCGCGCTCGGGCTCGAGGTCGCGCGCCTCATCCGTGTCTCATTCGGGCCCTTCCAGCTCGGCGATCTCGGGCCGGGTGCGCTCGAGGAGGTGGCGCCGCGCGTGCTTGTCGATCAGCTCGGCCGCGCCAAGGCCCGCGAGCTCGGCATTGCCGTCGGTGTGCCCGAGACGGATCGGGGCAAACCCGGCTCCGACCCGGTCGGGCGACAAGCGGGCGCAGGGCCGTCGAGAGCGCCGCGCGGGCGGGGCGGTGCGCCATGAGGATCGTCGGCGGCACTCATCGCGGGCGGCGGCTCCTGGCCCCCGGGCCCAACGAGCAGCGCATTCGCCCAACGAGCGATCGCGTGCGCGAGGCGATCTTCGACATCCTCGCGCATGGTGCGGGCGGTGTGGCGGTCGAGCTTACGGGCGCGCGCGTCATTGATCTTTTCGCCGGCACGGGGGCCCTCGGGCTCGAAGCGCTCTCGCGCGGCGCCGCTTTTGCCCTTTTCGTCGAGGAGGACCCCCGCGCCCGCGGCCTCATCCGCACGAATATCGAAACCCTCGGGCTCGACGGCCAGGCCCGCGTCTTCCGCCGCAATGCCACCCGGCTCGGCCATATCGGCACCATGGCGCCCTTCGATCTCGGCTTCGTCGACCCGCCCTATGGCAAAGGGCTTGGCGAAGGGGCGCTATTGAGCCTTGCCGAAGGCGCCTGGCTCGCCCCCGGGGCACGCCTCGTGCTCGAGGAGGCGGCCGAGGCGGTCTTCGCGCTGCCAGCGGGCTTTATGCTGCTCGATGAGCGCCGCTATGGCGACACGGCGGTGCGCTTTCTTAGCTTTGGGCGCGATTCTGACAGTCGATAACCGCTGCAACACCTTTTGAGCGATCCCTCACGGCAAGGCGCGCGGCACCTGGTAATGCTCGAGGCGTGCCGTGCCGCGCGCGAGCTGCGACCAGGCCGCGATGTCGAGCGCCATCACAACCAAAGCCGCCGTTGGGTAGTGGCGCGCAATCTCGAGCGCTTCGGCGCTCCGCTCACGGGCGAGCAGTGCGAGCGCAAACGCCTGAAGACCCGGGTTGTGGCCGATGACAAGCGCACTCTCATGGGCGTCGTCAAGGCCTCGCACCTCCTCGAAGAGCACATCGAGCGGGGCATGATAGAGCCTGCGCGTGACGATGCGCTGGGGCGCACATGCGAGTGCGTCGAGCGCGAGCGCCATCGTCTGGCGCGCCCGCACAGCGCTCGACGACAGCACCACATCGGGCACGAGCCCCTGGGCGCGCATGAACGCGCCCATGCGTGGAGCGGCCTTCTCGCCGCGTGGCGCCAGAGGCCGGTCGCAATCACCGAGTGTCGGGTCGCGCCAGCTCGATTTGGCATGTCGCAAGAGCATCAGGCGGCGCATGGTGATCTCCAAGCTTCCTCAGGCTCGCCCGCAACTCGCGGCTCCGTCGTCGCGTGCCAAGCCAACACGCCATGCCTTCAGGCTCGAGTGGAAACCTCACCTCGTCGCCGT
>WGBL01000049.1 GCA_015494375.1 Hyphomicrobiales bacterium
CACTATCTGCCCTCGCCCGTCGACGTGCCGCCCATCAAGGGCATCGACGTTAAGACCGGCGAGGAGACGGTGCGCAAGTCGTCGGACGACGAGCCCCTTGCGCTCCTGGCCTTCAAGATCATGAACGATCCGTTTGTCGGCTCGCTCACGTTCTGTCGCATCTATTCGGGCACCTTGCAAAGCGGCGCTTCGGTGCTCAATACCGTCAAGGACAAGAAAGAGCGCGTCGGGCGCATGCTGCTTATGCACTCCAACGAGCGCGAGGACATCAAGGAGGCCTATGCCGGCGACATTGTCGCCATTGCCGGCCTCAAGGACGTGACCACAGGCGATACGCTTTGCGATCCCGCCCATCCCGTCATTCTCGAGCGCATGGAGTTCCCCGAGCCCGTCATCGAGATTGCCGTCGAGCCCAAGACCAAGGCGGATCAGGAAAAGCTCGGCGCAGCGCTCCATCGCCTAGCCCAGGAAGACCCCTCGTTCCGCGTCATGACCGACGAGGAGTCGGGCCAGACCATCATCAAGGGCATGGGCGAGCTCCACCTCGATATCATCGTCGATCGCATGAAGCGCGAGTTCAAGGTCGAGGCCAATGTCGGCCAGCCGCAGGTGGCCTATCGTGAGACGATCACCAAAGTGGCCGAGGCCGATTACACCCACAAGAAACAGACTGGCGGCTCGGGCCAGTTTGCCCGCGTCAAGATCATCGTCGAGCCGGGAGAGCCCAATTCGGGCTTCGTGTTTGAGGATCAGATCGTCGGCGGTGCGATCCCGAAGGAGTATATCCCGGGCGTCGAGAAGGGCATTCAGTCGGTGATTGATACGGGTGTGCTTGCGGGCTTTCCGATGCTCGATGTCAAGGTGACGCTCGTTGACGGCGCCTATCACGATGTCGATTCGAGCGTCATGGCATTCGAGATCGCGGGGCGTGCAGCGTTCCGTGAGGCGGCCAAGAAGGCCGCGCCCAAGCTGCTCGAGCCGATCATGAAGGTTGAGGTGGTCACGCCTGAGGAGTATCTCGGCTCGATCATGGGTGACCTCAACGCCCGCCGTGGCCAGGTGCAGGGGCAGGAGCAGCGGGGCAATGCCATGGTCATTAATGCGATGGTGCCGCTCGCCAACATGTTCGGCTATGTCAACACACTGCGCTCGATGTCTCAGGGGCGGGCTCAGTTCACAATGCAGTTCGATCACTACGCGCTCGTGCCCCAAGCCGTCGCCGAGGAGGTGCAGGCCAAATACGCCTGAATGAAATGGCTCGGTTAAATGTGAATCGGCCGGCTGGGAGCGCCCGCAGGTCCCAGCGAGGATGAAAAGCAAACCCGATTGGGTGCGAAGGAGAAATCAAGAAGGATCCCGGGAGGGGCGGCGGGCACTTCCGAAAGGGGATCGCAGACGAAGAGTGGGAGCCGGAGATGGCCAAAGAGAAGTTTGATCGCACGAAGCCGCACTGCAACATTGGCACGATTGGTCATGTTGACCATGGCAAGACGACGCTGACGGCGGCGATTACCAAGGTTCTGGCGGAGAAGGGTTCTTCGCAGGCGGTGGCCTTTGACGAGATTGACAAGGCGCCGGAGGAAAAAGAGCGCGGCATCACCATCTCGACGGCCCATGTGGAGTATGAGACGGACAACCGCCACTATGCCCATGTCGACTGCCCGGGCCACGCCGACTATGTGAAGAACATGATCACGGGTGCGGCGCAGATGGACGGTGCGATCCTCGTTGTCTCGGCCGCCGACGGCCCGATGCCGCAGACGCGCGAGCACATTCTGCTTGCCCGCCAGGTGGGCGTGCCGGCGCTTGTTGTTTATCTCAACAAGGTTGATCAGGTGGACGATCCGGAGCTTTTGGAGCTTGTCGAGATGGAGGTGCGCGAGCTGCTTTCGTCCTATGAGTTTCCGGGCGACGACATTCCGATCATCAAGGGCTCGGCGCTGGCGGCGCTTGAGGGGCGCGATGATGAGATCGGCAAGAACTCGATACTTGAGCTGATGGAGGCGGTTGACAATTATATTCCGCAGCCTGAGCGGCCCAAGGATCAGCCGTTCCTGATGCCGATTGAGGATGTTTTTTCGATTTCGGGCCGCGGCACGGTTGTGACGGGGCGGATTGAGCGCGGTGTGATCACAGTGGGCGAGGAGGTTGAGATTGTCGGCATCCGCGAGACGCAGAAGACGACGGTGACGGGTGTCGAGATGTTCCGCAAGCTTCTGGATCAGGGCGAGGCGGGCGACAATGTGGGCTGTCTGCTGCGCGGCATCGGGCGCGACGAGGTCGAGCGCGGGCAGGTTTTGTGCAAGCCGGGCTCAGTGACGCCGCACACGAAGTTCACGGCCGAGGCCTATATTCTGACCAAGGAGGAGGGCGGGCGCCATACGCCGTTCTTTTCCAATTATCGTCCGCAGTTCTATTTCCGCACCACCGACGTGACGGGCGTTGTCAAGCTGCCCGAGGGGACGGAGATGGTGATGCCGGGCGACAATGTGACGATCGAGGTCGAGCTCATTCAGCCCATTGCCATGGAGGAGGGGCTGCGCTTTGCCATCCGCGAGGGCGGCCGTACCGTGGGCGCAGGCGTCGTCGCCAAAATCATCGAGTAGGCTGGGCCGCGGGAAGCGAAGACGAAGGTCTTGAGGGCGCACGAGCCTCCGGCGAAGCCCCGCAGTGGCCATTGGGAGCGAAGGCGAAGGTCACGAAGTCGCGCGAGCCCGCCGGCAATAACTCCGGCAATAACTGTTGGCGATGGTGGTCTCAAAATGGCGATCTACAGCCTTGAAGGTGTTGCGCCCGAGCTGCCCGAGCCCGGCAGCTATTGGGTTGCCGAGCAGGCGGTGGTGCTCGGGCGTGTCGTGCTCGCGCGCGACGTGAACGTCTGGTTCGGCGCCGTGCTGCGGGGCGACAACGACATCATTCGCGTGGGCGCGCGCTCCAACATCCAGGACGGCGCGGTGCTCCATACCGATCTTGGCTTCCCGCTTACCATCGGCGAGGGCTGCACCATCGGCCATCAGGCGATGCTCCATGGCTGCACCGTCGGCGACAATTCGCTCATCGGCATCGGTGCCCGGGTGCTCAATGGCGCCGTCATCGGGCGCAATTGTATCATCGGCGCCCATGCACTCGTGGCCGAGGGCAAGGAGATCCCTGACAATTCGCTCGTTGTCGGCGTCCCGGGTCGTGTCCAGCGCACACTCGGGCAAGATGAGATCGCGCGGCTCGGCGAGATGGCCGAGGTTTATGTGAGGAATTACAAGCGCTATCTCGCACGCTTTGAGGCGATCGGATGATCCTCGGCCGGTCACAATGCCAGTCCACACAATACGCACAGTGAATGACTCATTGTTCAGCCTGGCACGACTCGTTGTGTCATTGTGCGGCCCGGTATCAGATCCAGCCCGAAAGCTCGCGCCGCACGAGATGGGTGATGACGGCCATACCCTCGGGCGAGTCGTTAAGGCATGGGATGAACGCAAACCGCTTACCGCCGTGCGCCTCAAATGTCTCGGCCGCCTCGCCTGCGATCTCCTCGAGCGTCTCGAGGCAATCGGCGACAAAACCCGGGGTGAGCACTGCGAGCCGGCGTATGCCTGAGCGGGCGAGCTCGGCCACCGTCTCGTCGGTATAGGGCTTGAGCCACTCCTCGGGGCCGAAGCGCGACTGAAAGGTTGTTCGCCAACGCTTACCGTCCCAGCCGAGCGCCTCGCGCAGCAACCGCGAGGTCTTCTGGCAGTGGCAATAGTAGGGATCGCCCTTCTCGAAGTAGCTTTTCGGGATGCCGTGGAACGAGGCGAGGATCATCTCGGGCTGCCAGTCGAGAGAGCCGAGATGGTTGCGCACCGATTGTGCCAGCGCCTCGATGTAGACGGGCTCGTCGTAGTAGGGCGGAACCAGGCGGATGCTCGGTTGCCAGCGCATTCTCTGGAGTGCCTCGAAGGCCTTGTCGGCGACGGTGGCGGTCGTCGAGGCGCTGTATTGCGGATAAAGCGGGAAGAGCAGGATGCGCTCGGCCCCCTGCGCCTTGAGTGCCTCGATGCGCGCCCCGATCGCTGGTTGGCCATAGCGCATGGCCCAGTCGACGATGATCGCAGGGTTTGTCTCGGCGAGGGTGGCGGCGAGCTGGTCGGCCTGGCTGCGGGTGATGGTGCGGAGCGGCGACTCGTTCCGCTCGCGGTTCCAGATCTTCTCATAGGCGCGTCCGCTCCGCTGCGGGCGACGCTGAAGGACGATGCCATTGAGGATGGGCCACCAGTAGAGCTTGGGCCACTCGATCACCCGCGGGTCGGACAAGAACTCCTTCAGATAGCGGCGCATCGACCAGTAATCGGTGCCATCGGGCGTGCCCAGGTTGACGAGCAGGACACCGATGCGGCCGTGGGCAATGCCCGGATGGTCGGCGGGTTTGGCGGACGCGCTTGCGGCCTCGAAGGCGCGCTCTTGAGCAGTATCCAAAAGTTTCTTCTTGGCGGGTGCGCTCGCGACCTCGGAGGTATCCCGCCGATGGTCCCGGTTCTCGGCTATCGGGCTCTTGTCGTTCATTCCCATCTGTCCTTTGCTAGGCTGGTTTGGCCGGCTTGGGCCCCCTCCGCGCTCCTTGCGGCTGGCCAGCCTTAACTTGCAGCCAACATGCGGCATACCACATGCATCATGGCATGGTGTGCCGCACCTTAGCGCGAGCGCGGGAAAGTTTGCAGCAATTGGGCCATTTCGCCTTCCATGCTTTCTATCCTTTCTATGCTTTCCATGTTGTCCATGCTCTCCTCGCCTTCCTGGCCTTCCTTAACCTTTCTTGGCCTTCCTTGCCGTTTCTGGCTTTCTTGCTGCTGATGGCCCAGCGATCAGCGGGCGCTAGGCGCGCCATCGTCTCGGCCAATGACACTGCCACGATCCCTTTGCGGTTGATCGAAGTTGATCGAAAGAGAAATGCAAGGGGATGACCGAATGCCGGAAACCTCCACCTCGAACCAACACTCCGACAAAAGGGGGGCGCGCATGCGGACCCTTCTCGCGGCGCTCATGCCCGATGTGACGGCAGTGGTCGCGCGCTTTCCCCTTGCCGTCCTGGCGGCGGTGGCGCTTGCCGCATTCTGGCTTCTCGATCTCGATAAAGCGCTGAACACGAGCAACTGGCAAGAGCTCCGACTGACAACCGGGCTCGTGGCTGCCTTTCTTTTGGCCATGGCTCTGATGCTCATCTTCGAGGCGGGCGGGCTCAGCCGGCTCGCCGGTCAAGGGCTGGCGCTTGCCGCTCAGGGTGCAACAGCACTGCTGTTTGCCTATCCCGCCGAGAGCGGCCTCTTCATCCCCTTCTTGCTGGCCGGGTTGGCAATTTCCGTGGGGCTTGCGCCCTACCTCGGACGTCGTGCACAGAATGGCGCCTTCTGGCAGTTCAATCACCAGCTCTGGCTGGGGGCGCTCGTGGCGATTGCGGCCGGGCTCGTTTTTGCCGGCGGCGTGAGCATCCTTCTCGCGAGCATTGACTATCTCTTCAACGTCCATGTGCCGCGCAATGTGTATCTGAAGGTCTGGACGCTGGCCTTTACGCTCATTGCGCCGCTCAACTGGCTTTCGATGGTGCCCGCCGACTTCAAGGACCGCGTGATCGAGGGCGAGCAAGTGGCGTTCACCTCGCACGCAGTGGCGCTCATCGGCAAATACCTGCTCGTGCCGCTGGTGCTCGCCTATACGCTCATTCTCTATGCCTATGCCCTCAAGATCGCGCTGGCCATGGAGCTGCCGCGGGGCCAGGTGGGCCACATGGTGCTCGGCTATGGTGCGGTCGGCACCATCAGCTGGCTCGTCGTCTGGCCGAGCCGCGATGCAAGCGGGCCGCTCGTGCGGCTCTTCTGGCGGCACTGGTTCTGGCTCACCGTGGTGCCGTTGGTGCTGCTCGCGATCGCCATCTGGCGGCGGATCGCCGACTATGGACTGACCGAGGAGCGCTACCTCGTTGTGCTGGCAGGCGTTTGGCTCGGCGCCCTGGCATTGCTCCACGGGCTTGGCCGTCTCAAGGACATTCGCTGGGCGCCCGGCCTGCTGGCGGCGCTGCTGCTGGCGGGCGCGGCGGGGCCCTGGGGCGCGACGGGCCTATCGCTCAGGAGCCAGGTGGCCGAGCTGCGCGCTCTTCTCGAGAGGGCCGGTGCCTTTGAGAATGGCCGGATTGTCTCGCTGGCTGCACTCAAGGAAAAGCCCGACAAGCGCGCCAAACGGCGAATCGGCTCAATCCTTCGCTATCTTGCGCGTCATCGCCGGCTCGAGCTGATTGCCCCCTGGTTTGCCGGGCTTAACGCGGATCCTTTCACCGCCGCCCGCAAGAACCACGAGCGCGGCGCCCTCGAGCAAGCGATGCACGAGGCCTTTGGTGTCGCCATCGGTCGCGGCTTCTCAGGGCGCAAGCTCAGCTTCAGCCTCCATGCCTTCGAGCCCGCCTATTTCGCATTGGGCACCGCCCAAGCGATCTCGGGGCCCTATCGCATCAGCCCGCGTGCCCGGCGCGTGCAGCCGCCTCGCGGCGAGGGTAGATTGCAAGGGCTGACCTTTAAGCGAGAGGGTTTGCGACTGAGCGTGAAAGCACGCGATGGCAGCCAGGCAATCTTTGATCTCGAACCACTGGCCAGGGCGACGCGTGAGCGCGCGCCAAAGCAGCGTGGCCGCGCTGCCTTGCTCGCGCCCGTTGAGGGTGAGCTCGAGGTGCGCTTGCTTGTCATCTCGCTTGCGGCGCTGGGAGATGAGAATGGGGATCTTGAGCTTCTTGAGTTCAGCTTCTGGCTCGTCCATGAAGCCAGGTCGAGCCCCTGAGCCGAGCGACAAGACGAAAGGAGGCCTCAAAGAACGGCAATGACACTCTACGAACATGCTCTCTATGGCCTCTTGTGGTTGAGCTTCGGCCTTGGCCACTCACTGTTGGCGGGAGAGGACGAGAAAAGCCCCCTGTGGCCGCTCTTTGGTCGCAGCTATCGTCTGGCCTACAATCTGATTGCAACCGCCCATATCGCGGTGGTGCTCGCCGTGGGCCGGCTGGTTCTGGGCGCCGGTTTGGCGCCCTTCGAGCGCCCCGACTGGCTTCTCGTCGTCCAGGGTGCCGCGCTTCTCATCGGGTCCATCGTGGTCCTTGCGGGGCTTTTGCAGTATGACCTTGGACGCTTTTCGGGGCTCGCGCAATTGCGTGTTGCCAGAGGTGATCGCGAACCCCCAAGAGACGAGGCCTACGAGGCCCCCGCGCCCCCCGAGGCCGCCACCAGCGTCTCCCCCGACACCGCCCGGGAGCCGCTCCATCTCGATGGGCTCCACCGTTATGTGCGCCATCCGCTCTATGCGGGGCTCTATCTCGTGCTGTGGGGGCTTGTGCGCGACGAATTCAGCCTCGCCACCGCCCTTTGGGCGAGCCTATATCTGATGATCGGCACCCGTTTCGAGGAGCGCCGGCTTATCGCGCGCTATGGTACGGCCTATGAGGACTATCGGCGCCGCGTCCCCGCCCTCGTTCCGTGGCCCGGGCGCGCCCAGTCCAGGAGTAGCGAACAATAGAGCCGCCGTAGAATCCAAATCCGCGAATCCACGGCATCGTAGTGCCTTCAAATGTGAGGGAGTTGACAGGAAAAACGGCGGGAGAGGTGAGCGGCGGATATGGGCCGAGATGACGAGCGGATAGCGGAGCAGATCATATGAGCCCCGGAGAAAGCGCCTCGCATTCGCCCGCTCCCGCCATTCGGGTGCGCGGTCTGCGGCTTGAGGTCGGCGGGCGGTGGGTCCTCGATGGGCTCGATCTCGACGTGCAGCGCGGCGAGATCCTGGGCCTTGTCGGCGAGACCGGCGCCGGCAAGTCGATGCTCATGCGGGCGATCCTCGGGCTCGTGCCCGTCACAGAGGGGTGCATCGAGGTGCTCGGGTATGATATCGGCCGCATCGACGCCGAGGCGCGGCGGGCGCTCGAGCGCCGCCGTGGCGTGCTCTTTCAGGATGGCGCGCTTTTTGGCGGCCTCAGTGTGCGCGAGAATGTCGAGGTGCCGATGCGCGAGCAACTGGCGCTGCCAGCCGATCTCCGCGCGCCGCTCGTGCGCCTCAAGCTGGCCATGGTGGGGCTTGGCCCCGAGGCGGGCGACAAGGCGCCCCATGAGCTCTCGGGCGGCATGCGCAAGCGGGCGGGCCTCGCCCGGGCGCTCGCCATTGATCCCGAGCTTCTGTTTCTCGATGAGCCGACGGCTGGACTCGACCCGCTGGGGGCCGATACCTTCGATGCGTTAATCGCCGATCTGAGCCGCTCGCTCGCGCTGACGACCCTCATGGTGACACACGACATCGATACCATCTTTCATGTCTGCGATCGCGTAGCGGTGCTCGCCGAGGGTCGCATTGTGCAAACCGGCGCGCCCCATGACATCCAGGCGGCGCCCGCCCATCCTTGGGCCGCGGCCTATTTTCAGAGCAGACGTGCCGAGCGGGCCAGGCGCCGGCGGGGGGCGAGGGCCGGAGCCTGAACGAAAGCGGCGCATGGGCAGCGCGCGACAGAGCGGCGCATGGCCCGATGCGTCGGTTGCACCTTGGGGGGGAGCGCAGGCCGCGCGCGACAGAGGCGGAGCATGGGCTGCGCGTGCCAGGGGCATAGCTGCGACCGAAGCATGGCCGCGACAAAAGCCTTGTTGCGACAAGAGGCCTAGCAAGGAGCGGAGATTTGGAGAACCGAGCAAACCATGCCCTGGTGGGGGCGATCGCGCTTGCGCTCATCGGCGTCTTCTTGGCCGTCCTCTATTGGCTTGGAGGCGCCGGCGCAGGCCGAGCGGGGCGCGCCTATGTGATTCATTTCCAGGGGCCCGTCACAGGGCTCAGCAGTGCAAGCAAGGTGCTGTTCAACGGCCTTCCCGTGGGCCGCGTCGAGCGTTTGGCGCTTTCAAAGGAGGAGGTTGGCAAGGTCGCCGTCGTCGTCTCCGTCGATCCGCAAACGCCGGTGCGGGCCGACTCGCGCGCCCGGATTGTTCGCAGCGGCCTTACCGGGCTCGCCCAGGTGCTCATCACCCCGGGCTCGCGCGAGGCGCCGCTTCTGGCCCCGGAAGCAGACGGCAGGCCGGTGCCCATAGCCGCCGAGGGCGGCGGCGCAAGCGGCCCTTTCGATGCCGCCGCGCGCGCCATGGAGCGGAGCCGCCAGGCGTTCGACCGGCTCGATCGTCTGCTGGCTCAGAACGAAAGGGCCGTCTCGAACACACTCGCCAATTTCGAGGCGTTTTCGTCCGCACTCGCCGAGAGCAAGGATGATTTGCACGCCATCGTCCGCGACACCAGAGCCATCGCCGCGCGTTTTGACGCCCTTTCGGCCAAGCTCGCGGGCGTGATGGAGAAAATCGACGGCCTCCTCGGGCCCGAGAACGCCGGTGCCCTCATTACCGAGGCGCGTGAGGCGGCCGCGGGCTTTCGCGCCCTGGCCGAGAAACTCGAGGGCAGCCTCGGCGTCCAATCCGGGCAGCTCACACGAACCGCCAAGCGCAGCTTCAATGAGTTTGAGCTGTTCATGAAGGAGGGGCGCCGCGCGATCCGAAAGCTCGAAAGCGTGCTCAAGAGTATCGAGCGCAATCCATCGCGCCTCATCTTTGGCGGCCGCCTCGACAAGGATGAGGACACACCATAGCGCACCTGATGGCGCACATGGGGTTGATCGTAGCGTTTTGCTTCGAGGCGGCTCGGCGCGCGCGAAGCTAAGAACCGCGCGGGTTGGAGGGTCGGCGCGCGCAAAGCTAAAAGAGCGCGCGGGTTGGAGGGTCGGCGCGCGCAAAGCTAAAAGAGCGCGCGGGTTGGAGG
>WGBL01000050.1 GCA_015494375.1 Hyphomicrobiales bacterium
CCCCGGGTCAAGCCCGAGGACGGGCATGACCAAGGGGAGGGGTGTGGGCACGGGGGGCGAGGCGGGCAAGCGATGCTCAGGCCGCGCAACTGAGGTAATGACAAGCCTGTCATCTGACACCTGACCACCTGACACCTGATTGAGGTCCATGTTCAGAGGGGGTTCAGATCGTGCCCCTATACTGACAGGAACTCGCCTATTTTGGCTGGCATATTGTGTAATGAAGCTGGGATTGTGTGATCGCACGCGGGGCCTGACCGCCGCTTGCGCCTTCCCCCGCGACGGCACCGCGAGCCGAGCCAGTTGGCGATTTGCCTGTTGACAGATAACACAGTGATACACATTGCAGAGGTGAGCCACATAATCGACCGAAATCAATTGAGCTTGGATCATTGCCGGCCCACGTCATAACGCCGTAATTCTCGAGAGGGGAGCGAATGAGAAACAATCGATCCTTGAGGACTGTGAACGTGCCCGTTGCCGTTGCGGCTGCCATTGCGGTGGGTGTCATACTGTTGGTTGGCGCAAGTTTGCGCGCGCGTGCCGAGGCTGGGCAGAATTGCAAAGTCTACGCCCTCGCCGCCGCCAAGCAGCACAAGGAGAACGAGGAGCGCTCTTGCGGCTTCAAGGGACCGGAGTGGACCAAAGACATAAAGGCGCATCTCGCGTGGTGCCAATCGGTACCCCCGCAGGAGTGGCGCGCAATGCTGAAAAAGCGTCAGGAGATGCTGGCGAGTTGCAAATAGCCTCGCGGGTTGTCGCCGTCAGCTACCGCGCGGCTGCCCCGGCTCAATCGTCTGGCGCGCCCGCCTTTACCCATCATGTGGCGCGCCCTCACTCATCGCCTCACTCATCGCCTCACTCATCGTATGGCGTGCCGTCGCGGTGGCAGAAGCGCCAGCCGCTTTCGTCGCGTTCATAGCGAAGGTCGATATCGGGGTAGTGGCAGCGCTCGCGAGCGGCGCGTGTGCCGATCTCGAGATAGAGCGCATCGCACTCGGAGCGATTGACCAGGTGATGGCCGTTGGCGACACCAGCCGCAAAGCCCGCCGCATCCCCCGCCTTGAGCAGCGTTTCGCCCTCCTCATCGATGAGTGTGATCTCGCCTTCAAGCACATAGATGAACTCGTCCTCGGCCTCGTGCCAGTGGCGCTGGGCGGAGGCGGCACCGGGCGCGAGCCGGGTGAGGTTGACACCGTATTGTGTAAGCCCCGCGGCGTCGCCAAGGCGCTTGCGTGCGCGCCCAACGGTTATGGCGCGGAACGGCGCCGGATAGCCGCTACCGCTTTTCCAGGGCAAGGCATCAATATCGATTTTCATTGGGCATTCTCCTTGCTGTGTGGTTTTTTGTCCTCATATCCGTGTTGACTGGCCGACTGATTCTTGCTGACGATGACCGATGTGATCCCCGCTTTGTCAGTCATCGCTTTGACCAGGGCGGGAATCGCGCTATTCAGCATTCTCACCAGTGAAATTTCTGCGCTCTTGTGCGCTTCTGTCGCATTGTATCGATGAAACCGATGCGCATCTCGGAAGGGTGGAGATGCAGCTTCAATGCGTCATTGGAACCTTATTGCGTGTTCACGCATCTGGTGATTGGGCCGAACGAGCTCCTTCTTGGCGCGGGCCAGACGGCTGTTAATCACCCATAAGGTTGGATTGAGATTGCTTTGAGATTGCATTGAGGTTGCATCGCTTCGGGCGGTTGCTGATTGTTGGTGCGTGTTGATTGTGATCGCACATGAGCGATTGCGTTCTCATATTGAGTTGAGCATGAGATCGTGAGCATAAGATCGCAAACATGAGATCGATTGGGCGAAACGTACATGGGGAAAGCAGCAACACATAAATGAAATTCTCCGATCTCAACCTCAGTTCCAAGGTGCTCGCAGCCGTCGAGGCGGCGGGCTATGAGGCACCGACACCGATTCAGGCCGCGGCGATCCCACCTGCTGTCGAAGGGCGAGACGTTCTCGGCATTGCACAAACCGGCACCGGAAAGACAGCCTCGTTCGTCCTGCCGATGCTGACCCGCCTTGAACGCGGCCGCGCGCGGGCGCGCATGCCGCGCTCGCTTATCCTCGCCCCGACGCGCGAGCTCGCGGCACAGGTTGCCGAGCATTTCGAGCGCTACAGCTCAGGCCACAAGATCACACTCGCGCTGCTCATCGGCGGCGTTTCCTTCGATGAGCAGCTAAGAAAGCTCGATCGGGGTGTCGATGTGCTGATTGCGACACCGGGCCGGCTGCTCGATCATTTCGGTCGCGGCAAACTGCTCTTGAATGGCGTCGAGATCTTGGTCATCGACGAGGCCGACCGGATGCTCGACATGGGCTTCATTCCCGATATCGAGCGCATCTGCAAACTGCTGCCGCCGCGACGGCAAACGCTCTTTTTCTCGGCCACCATGCCGCCCGAGATCCAGCGTCTTGTGAAAAGCTTCTTGCGCGATCCGGTGCGGGTCGAGGTGGCGCCGCCAAGCACCACAGCCGGCACCATAACCCAACGCTTTTGCTTTTGCCCGGCCGAGCCGCGCGAAAAACGCAAGACCCTGCGCGCAATGATCCGCGCCGAGAAGGAGATCAAGAACGCAATCATCTTTTGCAACCGCAAGCGCGATGTCGCCATCCTACTCAGGTCCATGCAAAAGCATGCTTTCAACGTTGCGGCGCTCCATGGCGACATGGACCAGCGCGCGCGGATGACGACGCTTGAGGCGTTCCGGGCGGGCGAGGTCACTTTCCTTTGTGCCAGCGATGTCGCCGCCCGCGGTCTCGACATTCCCGATGTCAGCCATGTGTTCAATTTCGATGTTCCGGTGCATGCCGAGGACTACGTCCACCGCATTGGCCGAACGGGGCGTGCGGGGCGCGCGGGTTTTGCCCTCACGCTGGTGACGCCCGAGGACGGCAAGGTGTTCAATGAGATCGCCGCCATGCTCAAGGGAGACATTGCGTGGGTGGGCGAGGCGCCGGACGCGGAAGCGTTCGAGCCATCTCGGCGAGGGCGTGGGCGCGGGCGTGGTCGTGGTCACGCTGGCCCACGCGCCCCAAGCGGCGCGACCGGCAAAGCCGGGACCCGCAAACAGGGCGAAAAGGCGGAAAAGGGGGAAAAGAGCGCGAAGAGCAAAGGCGCAAGGGGCGACCAGGGCGAGAGACGCGCAAATGCTCCCTCGGCCTCGACGAGCCAGTCGGCCAAGAAACCGACCGGGAGCCGGCGGGGCCGACGTAAAGGCCGATCCGCGGCCGACACGGCTGCCGAGAGCTCAGAGCCCCCCACGCAAGCCAGCGCCGCCGGCAAGCCACATCCGGAGAAACGAGGCAGACGGCACCCGGATGCCGCGGCCCGCAGCGGGCAAGCGCCGTCGCGCCGCCCGCCGAGGCGCAAGGGCAACACTGCGCAAGAAGAAAAGGAAGAGGCCGTCGTCGGACTCGGCGATCATGTCCCCGCATTTCTTAAACCGCACAGAGGAGGTGCGGGATAGAGCCCCAACCCGTTTGCGCGCCTGGGCGTCCTCGATCGATCCCCCACATCGCCCTTCGGCCATGCGTGCGCCGGATCACACACGCCGATCGAGAAACAGAATTCATTCCATTCTCGCCAAAGCATGCGCTGAACCCCGAGCGAGAGTGGGGGATTTCAGGGACGACAACAGTGCGCCCCTTCTGGCTTCTGATTTCCGGCTTCCGCCCCCGCCCCGCATTGTGCCCGCATTGTTGAAGTCCTGAGCGAACGGAGCAATGGGGGATAATGGGCGACAATGTGTTGTGCTCCGCCCTTAACCCATGGCCTCGAGCTCGTCGATGAGCCCTTCAACCACCCCGAGGCCGCGGGCCCAGAAGTCGGGATCGCGGGCATCGAGCCCAAAGGGGGCAAGGAGCTCGGAATGGTGCTTGGAGCCGCCGGCCCGGAGCATGTCGAGATACTTCTCGGCAAAGCCCTCGTGCGCCTCCTCATAAAGGGCATAGAGCGAATTGACCAGGCAATCGCCGAAGGCATAGGCATAGACATAAAAGGGCGAATGGATGAAATGGGGGATATAGGCCCAATAGGTCTCATACCCCGGCCCCAGCCGGAGCGCGGGCCCGAGGCTTTCGCCCTGCACCTCGAGCCACAGCTCGCCGATGCGCTCTGCCGTGAGCTCCCCTTTGCGCCGCTCGGTATGGAGCTTGCGCTCGAAGACATAAAAGGCAATCTGGCGCACGACGGTGTTGATCATGTCCTCGGCCTTGGCCGCCAGCATCGCCCGGCGCTCTTTCGGCTCTTCCGCCTTGGCCAGGACCGCCTTGAAGGTGAGCATCTCGCCAAAGACGCTTGCGGTCTCGGCGAGCGTCAAGGGGGTGGGGGCCATGAGCGGGCCCTGGGCAGCCGCGAGCACCTGGTGGACGCCGTGACCGAGCTCGTGGGCCAGCGTCATGACATCGCGCGGCTTGCCGAGATAGTTGAGCAGCACATAGGGGTGGGCGCTCGGCACCGTCGGATGTGAGAAGGCGCCCGGCGCCTTGCCGTCGCGCACCGGCGCATCGATCCAGCCATGGTCAAAAAAGCGCTCGGCAATGGCGCTCATCTGGGGAGAGAAATCGGCATAGGCCGCCAACACGATGGCTCGCGCCTCATCCCAGGCAAAGCGCCGCACAGGCTCATCGGGCAAGGGCGCGTTGCGGTCCCAATGATCGAGCTGCTCGCGCCCCATCCAGCGCGCCTTTAAGGCATAGTAGCGGTGCGAGATGCGCGGATAGCGCGCCCTCACCGCGGCCACCAGCGCCTCGACCACCTCGGGCTCGACGCGGTTGGCCAGATGGCGGCTCGCCGCGACATCATCAAAGCCGCGCCAGCGATCGGAAATCTCCTTGTCCTTGGCGAGTGTGTTGGTGATCAGCGTAAAAAGGCGAATGTTCTCAGAGAGCACCTTGGCGATGGCCTCGGCGGCCGCCTTGCGCTTTTCTCCATCGGGATCGGAAAGGAGGTTGAGGGTCGGCTCGAGGCTCAGCGTCTCACCCGCAACCTCGAAACGCAGCGCGGTCATGGTCTCGTTGAAAAGCCGGCTCCAGGCGCTGCGGCTCGTCACCGCCTTCTCGTGAAAGAGCTGCTCGAGCCTGTCGTCGAGCTGATAGGGCTTTTCCTTGCGAATGTCCTCGAGCCAAGGGCGGTAATGGCCGAGCGCCGGACTCTCGAGGGCCTCGGCCAACAGCGCGTCATCGATTTTGTTGAGCTCCAATGTAAAGAACAGGAGATCGGTTGAGATGGCCGTCAGGCGCTCCTGCATGTCGCCATAGAATTTGGCGCGCGCGGGATCGGCCGTGTTGGCGGCGAACAGCAGCCCCGCATAAGCGCCCAGCCGGCCAAGGAGATCGGAAAGCGCCTCATAGTCGCGAATGGCGGCCGCAAGCGCATCCCCCTCGCGTGCGAGCTCGGCGAGCCGGCCCTGGTAGCGCTCTTTGAAGGCCTTGGCGCTTTCTGCGGCCTTCTCGAGGTCCGCTTTGAGCTCGGGCGACTGGGGATCGGGATAGAGGTCGCTCAAATCCCACTCGGGCATGGCTCCGAGATCGACGGCGGTGGCCGATTTCTCGCCTTGGCTGGCCTGGGTCATGGCGTCACTGTCCTGCATTGTTCCGAACGATGGCCGATAATTCTTGGTTCAGCCTCTTCTCGGTCTTGCCTCGTCTCGGTTTTGTCTCGTCTCAGTTTAGTTTCTGTCTCTTTGGGGCCGGGGCTCTGGGGTCCGGTTGACTCGGCATCTCCTCTCAACGCGATGTAGGGCGCGGGCCACGAATGACGCCCGGCGCAGCTCTGCATCTCGGCGCACTGCCAAGGTGCGCCCCAAGCCAACAAGATGCGCCCCAAAAGGCGACAAGACGATCGAGGCCATACCACGAACAGGCGCCGATCGGAACCGCCGGGGGCATCGCGCACAACCGCCGCCCGCCACCCGCGGCAAAGTGCGGGCGGCGAAAGCTGCACGCCGGTTAAGGTCTTGTTGACGGTTCTCCGACAGGATTGCCGGGTCAGTCGTTGCGACGGTGTGCGCGCCAACGGTGCGTGCGCCAGCGCCCATGACGAGTGGTGAGTAGTGAGTAGCGAATCGTGAGTAGCGAATAGCGAGTAGCGAATAGCGAGTAGCGAATAGTGAGTAGCGAATAGCGAGTAGCGAATAGTGAGTAGCGAATAGTGAGTAGCGAATAGCGAGTAGCGAATAGTGAGTAGTGAGTAACGAGTGACCAGTAACGCGTAGCGAGTAGAGTTCAGTAGCGTCATGTCCACCTGTGTTCTGATTGTCGACGACGACCCCACCCAGCGCCGCATCCTCGAAGAGACCATTGCCCGCTTCGGCTATGATACCCGTCTGGCCGAGGGCGGTGCCGCCGCGATTGAGCTGCTCGAGGGCGCCGAGGCGCGCGGCATCGATGTCGTGCTGCTTGATCTGGTTATGCCCGAGGTCGATGGCATGGCCGTGCTCGAGCGCCTGGCGCGCAAGCCCGCCTCGCCGCCCATCATCGTGCAGACGGCCCATGGCTCGATTGATGCGGCCATCGAGGCAATGCGCGCCGGCGCCGTCGATTTCGTCGTCAAACCGGCAAGCCCCGAGCGGCTCGAGGTCTCGCTCAAGAATGCACTCAAGATCGAGGCACTCGCAGGCGAAATCACCCGCATCAAGAAAAAGGCGAGCGGCACCCTAGGCTTTTCCGATCTCATCGGCGAAAGCAAGGCGATGGAGCGGGTGGTCGCGCTCGGGCGACGGGCGGCGACATCGAACATTCCGGTGCTGATCGAAGGCGAGTCGGGCGTGGGCAAGGAGCTCGTCGCCCGCGCCATCCATGGCGAGAGCGAGCGCGCCGGCAAGCCGTTCGTGACCGTCAATTGCGGCGCCATCCCCGAAAACCTCGTCGAAAGCATCCTCTTTGGTCACGAAAAGGGCGCCTTCACCGGCGCCACCGAGCGCCGCCAGGGCAAATTCCTCGAGGCCGATGGCGGCACCCTTTTCCTCGACGAGGTGGGCGAGCTGCCCCTCGAGACCCAGGTCAAGCTCTTGCGCGCACTCCAGGAGGGCGAGATCGACCCCGTCGGTGCCAAGCGCCCGGTCAAGGTCGATTTCCGGCTCATCTCCGCCACCAACCGCGACATGATCGCCCTCGTCAAGGAGGGCAAGTTCAGAGAGGACCTCTACTATCGGCTCAACGTCTTTCCCATTCTGGTGCCCCCCTTGCGCGAGCGCATGGAGGACCTCGGGCGCCTGGCGCGGCATTTCGTGGCCCGCTTTGCTGCCGAGGAAGGCAAGCGCATCGACGGCTTGAGCGAAGAGGCGCTGGCGTTGCTCGGCAAGTACTCCTGGCCCGGCAATGTCCGCCAGCTTGAGAATGCGGTGTTCCGTGCGGTGGTCCTGGCCGACGGGCGCGAGCTCGGCGTTGCCGAGTTCCCCCAGATAGCGAGCCATGTCGAGGGCTTCGAGCCTGAGGTGCCACCGGCACCGGCTGGCGTTGAAGCGGCACCGGCTTACGAAGGGCCGGCCGTAATCGGGGGCGATGACAGCGTGCCAACCACCATCGGCGTGGTCGATGAAAAGGGCCGCAGCGCCATTGGCATTCCCGCGGTCACTGACAGCGGTGAAATCCGTTCGCTTGAGGATATGGAAGCCGACATGATCCGCCTCGCCCTCGGGCGCTATCGGGGCCATATGACCGAGGTTGCAAAGCGGCTCGGGATCGGCCGCTCGACGCTCTATCGCAAGATGCGCGAATTCGGTCTTGAATCGCGCTTGAACTGATAACGTGCAATCGCGCCTGAACTGATCCTGGGCGGGATTATCTGCGCGCCTTGCTAAACTGTCTTGCACAATTGCCACAGGATCGCAAAAAGCGCTCCGGGCCGACGCTGCCGGGTTGTCACCGGTGGCGAGGGCTGTCATGTCAGTTTAGGCTGACAGGCAGCCAAACAGGCACTCAAGACGCGAGATGCGAGACAAGCGGGATCGCAAACGAGAGGAGCATGCGCCATGCGACCGTGGGCCCGAATGGTATTGACGATCCCGGCTGTCATGATGGTTTCAGCGGCTTGGGCCCTGGGGGTCTGGGCGATTGAGCCGGGGGCGCCTGAGCGCCTGATCGGCCCCGAGGAGGCCGTGGGCATTACCGTGCGCAAGATGATTGCGGCCGAGGCGCCTGCCGCCGATCCCTATGCCCGGAAGGTGCAGGAGGCGTTGGCCGATTTCTATGCCGCACGGGACAACCGCCCGCTTTGGGTCGATCGCAATGGCTTTACCGAGAAGGCGCGGCGCGCCATGGCGGAGCTGGCGCGAGCCGATGACTATGGTCTTGACGCACGGGCCTATGCGCTCGATGGGCTTGCGCTCATTGCGCTCGAGAAAGCCGCGCCCGACAAGGCCGACCCAGATAAAGCCGCCCCCGACAAAGGCGAACGGAAGAAGGACAACCCGGACGGGGGCAAGGCAGTTGTGCGCCAGGCCTCTGCGCCTTCGGGTGGCGCCCATGCCGGCGGTACGGATTCTGGTGGCGCGGCCAGCGTCGTTGCCAGCGCCGGTTCCGATGACAACGCCGTGAGGGGCGAGCAGCCCGGGGCCATGGCCGAGCCCGAGGCAGCCCTCTCCACCAAGGTGCTCGCCGAGGCCGAGCTTGCGCTTTCGCGCGCCGTGCTCACCTATGCCTATCACGCCCGCGGTGGGCGGGTCGATCCGCGCAAGCTCTCGAAGTATCTCGACCGCGGGCCGCGGCCTCCTGATCCCGGCGAGGTGATGCTGGCGATCGACGAAAGCGAGGACCCGGCGCTGGTTTTGCGGGGCTTTCACCCCAAGCATGAGCAATTCGAGAGACTGCGCCAGCACTATCTGCGCTTGCGCGGCAAGCTTGCCGAAAAGCATGAAGAAGTGCACATTCCACCCGGGCCTGCCCTTCGCGAGGGAGACATTCACCCGCACGTTGCGTTGCTTCGCAGGCGGCTCGGGGTGCCGGTGCGCCTGAACCACGGCGCCCCCGTCATTCGCCCCGAGCTCTACGACGAGAAGCTGGCACGGGCCGTGCGCGCCTTCCAGAAGGCGCGGGGTCTCAAGGCCGATGGCGTGGTGGGTTCGGGTACGCGGCGGGCGCTCAATCGCAACGATGGCGACCGCGTGCAGCGCATCCTCGTCAATATGGAGCGCTGGCGCTGGATGCCCGAGAACCTTGAGGGCCAGGCGGGGCAGTATGTCTGGGTGAACATTCCCGAGTTTCGCGTCAGGCTCGTGCGCGCGGGCAAGGTGCTGTTCAATCAGCGCGTGGTCGTGGGGAAGGTGACCAATCAAACGCCGGTTTTCTCAGACGAGATGGAGTGGGTTGAGCTTCACCCCGTCTGGTATGTGCCGAACTCGATCAAGGTGAAGGAGATTTTGCCCTATCTGCGCCGCAGCACGCGCATTCTCGAGCGCCAGAACTTGCGCATGAAATGCCCCCGCGGTGTGGGCCCAACGCCCGGCGGGTTTGGCTATGGCGGTGGCTTCAGGGGCGATATTCGTCTTTGCGCTTTCGAACAGCCACCGGGGCCCAAGAATGTGCTCGGCTACTTCAAGTTCAAGTTCCCGAACAAGCACCAGGTCTATCTTCACGACACGCCGCAGCGCTATCTCTTCTCGCGCTCGGTGCGCACCTATAGCCACGGCTGCGTGCGGGTGGAGAACCCTCAGCGCCTGGCCGAGCTCATTCTCGGCAAGGACCAGGGGCTTTCACCCCGTCGGATCGACGCCATCGTCAAGGGCCCGCGCATCACACAGCAGAAGTACCTTAAAACGCGCTTGCCTGTTCATATCACGTATTTCACGGCCCGCGTGACGGATGATGGCAAGCTGCGCTTTTACGGCGACTATTATGGCCACGACAGGCGCATTGCGGCGGCGCTCTTCGGCAAAGGGGTGGCGCTCGCGCATGGCGGGCCCGCGCCCACGCCCAGGGCTCCCACTCGCGTAGCGGGCAATCGCGCGTCAGGGGGCGGCGACGTCGGGCGCTGGTCGCGCAGCGTCTTCAACGACGACCGCTGATAGATCGTTGCGCCCCACCGCTACGGGATGGGCGAACCGCACCGAGCATGAGGAGGGACTGAGCCCCACCCGCAATTATCGCCCAAGTCGCGCAAGGGCTCCGTACCGCCATCGCCTCAGCGTCGCGTGGTAAACGTGCCGCGCGTGAGCGATGGTTCCCCGCCGTCGTGAGGGCGGTTGCCGCCTGAGCCTTCTCGCCGGCTATGGACGCCGAAGCTCAGCCCTCGCGGGGGCGGTGGCTGATCGGGAAAGCGGCGGATGCTCGCGACAAGTGAAGCTTAGCCCTGGCGGGGGCGGGGCAGATTCCGCAAGGATCACATAACCGATCGCGTTTCTTTTCTTCCAGGTTGCCCCTCTTCCATCGCGCCGTGATGTTATAACATTATGTGTCGCGAGGCGTCGCCAGCGAAGCCATAAAGGACTGCAGGATATGTTTTTCGAGGAGCTGGGCCGGTTGCCGCCGCGCACAGGACCCGTCCACGATCACCGACTGCTGTCAATCCATCGGTTGACGGTCAAGCGAGGATTGACAGCCTTGAGCGCACTGTAATGTTATAACGTTACGTGCCGCGATGTATCATCAGCGCAGCCAAGAGTGGATGCAGGATATCGTTTTGAGCGGACCGGCGCTGGTCGGAGTTTTCAACTCCGATCAGGGTGATCATGCCAGCCCCCCAACAAGCTTGCAGGCTCCAGCATGAACAATAGAGGCGCGGCTGAAGACCTCGCCCCGCAAGGGTGCTCATCCTCAATGCCATGATCGCGAACGCCAACCCTTCAGGCTATGAAACGACACGATTGCTTCCCTTCGCCAAGCACGAGGACGGCGATGATGGGATGGACCTTTCCCTTAGGCCTCTTGTGAGCGAGGCTCCGGGCTCATTGGCCCATGCACGGACGGCGTCCGTGAGACATGAAGGGAAAGGTCCATGACGAGCATTACAACGATTGGTGTCGATTTGGCAAAGAACGTGTTCCAGCTGACGGGGCTGGATGGCGATGGCGTGATCGTGTGGCGAAAGCGCCTGAGGCGTGCCGCCTTCACCAGGTTCATGGAGCGCCACGACAAGGATTGCCTTGTCGGCTTCGAGGCCTGCGGCGGCGCCAATCATTGGGGGCGCTGGCTGATGGGGCTCGGCTACCGGGTCAAGATGATGCCGCCGCGGGCGGTGAAGGCCTATCTGCCCTCGCGCCACAAGAGCGACGCACGCGATGCGGACGCCATCGCCGAGGCGGCGACACGGGCGCATGTCCGCGGTGTGCCGGTGCGCAGCGAGGCGGCGCAGGCGCGCGCGCTTGCGATGCGCCTCAGAGAGCGGCAAATCCGTCAGCGCACTCAAATCGTCAACCAGCTCCGCTCGGCCCTGCATGAACACGGCTTCACCGTGGCCAAGGGGCGCGAGAAGGGGATGAAAGAGGTGGCGCAGATCATGGCGAGCGAGGCTTGGGAGGAGCTGCCCGATCTGGTGCGCGAGGTCGTGGCGGTGCTTTGGGACGAGATCGTGGCGCTCGATGCGCGCATCGAGGCCTCGACGGCGCGGATTGTGCGTGCGGGCGAGGAGGCGGAGACGACGCGTCGGCTGATGACCATCCCCGGCATCAAGGCGATCTCGGCGGCGGTGCTCGCCTCTCATCTGGAGGACCCGCGGCGCTTTGCGGGCGCTCGGGCTTTTGCGGCCTATCTCGGTCTCGTGCCACGCGATTGCTCGAGCGGCGAGCGGCGCGGCCAGGGGCGGATCACCAAGCAGGGATCGCGTGAGGCACGCCGGCTCCTGTTCCTGGGAGCGCGCGCGATCCTGGCCAATGTGGGACGCTCGAGGCAGCCGAAGGACGGCTTGCGGATTTGGGCCGCGCACATGCTGGCGCGCAAGCCCTGGGATGTGGCGGTGGTGGCGCTGGCGCACAAGCTGGCACGCATCGCTTGGGCCGTTGCAGCGCGCGAATGCGACTATCGCAGCGCCAGGATCACGGTTTGCACCGCAATGTGAGCGCGCTGTTGCAAGGCCCGAGGGGCTCGCTCAGCCGCTCACCAGGAGGATGGGCGCCATCCTCCCGACCCCACGGCTCACTCGCCCCTTGGAGCCTGTCAGGTGAGGACGAGCGATCCGCGGCTCCGGGAGGATGGCTTCGAACCCTTCTCCACCCACAGGGGATGACATGTTCAGATGATGAGGAGGCGTGCACGATGCCACCATGATGCGCAACGCTCGGACTTCGTCGCTATAGAGCATCGAAGCGCGATGGCGTTCGATGCAGACCGAGCCCGGGTTTGCCAGGATTGCCAGGACCGGTCCGATGGCCAGGCACAGTGGAGAGAGAAGCCGTTAAACGTCATTGGGGCTTTCGACCCCGCGGCGATGATGCCAGGCTCGCTTTTCCAATGCCATCCCCATCATGGCCCCGCTCCCTTCATGAGAGCGACGAGAGGCCCGATACATGACCGTCCTCCATCGGCGCCCCCCTTGCAATCCGGGAAAGGTCCATACATGACGAAAAGAGAGGCGATTTGGAGCTTCGAGCGATTGCCCTGGCGCCCGCTGTCGCGCTCTGGAGAGCGTCACACGTGTCCGCGCAGCCGACCACGCAGGAACACCGCCCAGACAATCACGAGAACAGCCGCGAGGCCGAACCAGGTGAGCGCATATTCGAGATGCCGGTTCGGC
>WGBL01000051.1 GCA_015494375.1 Hyphomicrobiales bacterium
ATGCGGGAGACGAAGTTGCGGCCATGGGGGCTGTAGATCCAGGCGGTCCGCACGATGATGTGGGCCGGATTGGCGGCCGCCACCGCCTCTTCGCCGGCCAGTTTGCTCTTGCCATAGACGTTGATCGGCCCGGGCGTGTCGCTTTCGTCGTAGGGGCCGACTTTCGTCCCGTCGAAAACATAGTCGGTCGAGAGATGGATGATCGGCACGCCCCGCTCGGCCGCCGCCCTGGCCAGCATCGCCGCCCCGTCGCGATTGAGCGCCATGGCCGCCTCGGGCTCCTTCTCGGCGGCATCGACCGCGGTGTAGGCGGCGGTGTTGATGACGACATCAGGCGCAACATCGGCAAGGTTGCGCTCGATGGTAGGCAGCTCGCAGATGTCGAGGGCCGGGCGGCCCGCCGCACAGGCCGCAACATCACTGCGCCTGGTGGCCGCAGCAACCAGGCAACGCGCCACTTGTCCTTGCCAGCCGGCAATGAGGAGCCGCATGGTTTGCACCTCGGAGAACGGGTCCTAGTGTCATGCGCGACAAAAGGGTTCAATGGCAACTGGTGGTTTGCCCCCCGAGAACGGGTCTTCTGTAGCGCTTTGTAGTGCCCTGCCTCACAAACGGCGCGCATAGGTCGGCTTGAGCGTGCGCTCGCCTCGGAGCGGCGCCCCCATCTGATCACGTGCCAATCGCGGACAGGCGGTGTATCATAGGCATATCATAGCGGACAATTGCATGCGCCCAACGTCGGCAATGCCAATCCAGCTGGACCGCGAGAGCATTCTCGACCGCGAGAGCATTGCGCCCACAAGCAGTGCTCGCCACAGTGGCCAAACCTCGTTTCGGACCGGGAAAGCCCGCCTGATAGCGCTTTCGAGCCCGAACAGGATTTGCCCACGAGCCACGAGCACGCCGGCCACAGGCGGGAATTGAGATCGAGACGCGCCCCATGCCAGCCATCGACCTTGAAAAGCTGCCACCCATGAGCGTTGAGGAATTCACCAAATGGCAGCGCCGTCAAGAGAGGCTCTACGAGCTTGTCGATGGGCGGCCCAAACTACCCCTCAAAACGATGACCGGGGCGACGGTGGCCCATGACACCGTGACGGGCAACGTCTTCGCCAGCCTTCACCATCTGCTTCGCGGCAGCCCGTGTCGTCCTCACACCGATGATATTGCAATTCGCATTCCCGCCGGCAATCTTCGTCGCCCCGACGTACTGGTCGATTGCGGCGAGGCCCATCCGAGCGACATGATTGCCGCCGAGCCGGTGCTTGTCGTCGAGGTGCTCTCACCATCGACCATGAGTCTCGATCGCATCCACAAGCTTGACGAGTACCGAACCGTGCCTTGCCTCTCCGCCATCCTTCTGGTCGATACCGAGGCGCCACATGTCACGCTCTACAGGCGGGGCTCGGAAAGCAAGGACTGGCAAAGGCACATATTCGAAGGACTCGAGGCCCGACTGGTCTTGCCGCGTTTCGGGGGCCTTGATGGTCTTGATGTGTCGCTGGCGCTGGCCGACATCTACGATGGCGTCAGCTTCGATCCGCCGGCGCCGGCGGGTGGGGGCGCCTGAACCTGAAGAGGAGTTGCGCGCCTCAAGACGAGGTAGATGCCGTCGCGGGCATCCGAGCCCTCATAGCCCGCCTCCTTCTCGCGCGAGAGAATATCGATGCTGCCGGCGGCCTCGAGCAAGGCGAGTTTGGTGGCAAATCCCATGCTCTCGAAGACCTGCTCGCGAATGACACAGGCAAAGAGTCCCCCGGGCTTGAGAATGCGCACAATCTCGTCGAGGCAATCGGCGCCGAGATGGCCGTGGGTGAAGATGCCGGACGCGATGGCCCCATCGTAGGCGCCCTCATCGATCGGCAGGCGCTCGGTCAGATCGCCCGTGAGGAGATGACGATAGATGCCACGCTTGCGCGCAACGGCGAGCATCGCCTCGCTCAGGTCGAGACCATCCAGACAGCGATAGCCGAGATCGGCCAGCCCTTGCGCCGCAAGCCCCGTGCCGCAGCCGAGATCGAGAATGGCAGCGCCCTTGTCGTCGAGATGGCGCGCCAGGTGCTGGGCCGTGCGACGCGGCGCCACATAGCTCAGCCCCTCGAGCATGGTTGCGTCATAGCTCTCGGCCCAGTCCTTATAGATGGCCAGAAGCTCTTGCTTGTCCTTGGCACGGTAGACCCGCTCGACCAGCTCGCGCTCTCGCACGGTCCTGTCGGGTGCGGCCCTCTGGGGGGCGGCCTTGCCGGCGGATGCGGCCTTGTCGGAGGGGGCGGTCATGGCAAGGCTCCCAAATGGTCTGCTCACAACTGAACGGCTCAAGACGGTGCACCAGCCAAAAAGCTAAAAGATGCCGTTGGCGCGTTGCAGCTCGCGAATATAGGCCACGACCTTGCGCACATCCTCGGGCGAGACCCCAGCCACGGGCGGCATGTCGCCAAAGCGCCAATGGTGGGCGCGAACGCCAAGGCGCGCGGCACGGAGAAAGGCGCCGTCGGAGTGGTGATTGGGCTCATAGATCTTGTGCACGAGTGCCGGCCCATTGCTGGTGCCTGCGGCGTTCTTGCCGTGGCACGTTATGCATTTGCTCTCGAAAATCGCCTTGCCGGCAAGTGCCGTCTCGCTGAAACGCGCTGGCACAACGACCTCGCCGCGAGTGCTCGCGCGGTTGGCCCCGCCGCCGCCATAGTAGGCAAACAGAAGCGCAATCACGACGCCAATCCCCAGTGCAATCCAACCGTTTCTGCCCATCTTGTCTAACCCCTTATTGCCGCTCGCCCGCCCCATATACACCACGAACACACCAGGACGGCCACCGCGATCCTTATTGTTGCGCCGAATGACGACAGTGTGGCGTGTCTGCCGCAGTTTGCCAACAATGAGCATGGCACAGAGCGAAATGCTCTATTAACCGCTCGCCCGCATGATTAAGCTCGACGTGTCGGACACGTTAGAAATACCAGACTGTTCAGACTTGAGCTATTGCGCGTAGGCTTGGGCGTGTCGGCTTGAGGGCTCGTTCACCGGGCGGGCGTATGCGTAGGCGTGAGTGTATTTGCGTTGTGAAGGAGTTGGTGCGTTGCGTCAGATGGGGGTAGGGGAAGGCCGTGTCCTCGAGGAAAGCGACTCAAGCGAGGCTCGCGCCGGCGAGGCTTCCGGCTCAGGCGAAGCTTCCAAGTCAGGCGAGGTGACTTGCGCATTTGCCGAGCGATTTGCCAGCCCACACCGCTTTCACGAGGTTTTCCAGCGCACGATGGCCCTCATCGACGCCACGACAGACTATCTCGACGGTTCCGGCTGGCGCGAGTCGCGTATGCTCGGCTCCAAGGTGTCGCTGGCCTATGCGACCGAGAGCATGCGCTTGACGACCCGGCTCATGGCGCTTTCCTCATGGCTTCTCGTGACCGAGCGCAAGCAGAGCGGCGAGATCACGGCCGATCATGCCGAGCGCCTATACGCCAAGATTGACCTCGGGCTGATATCGCGCCCTTCGCACAATCCGCAGTTTGAGCAGTTGCCCGCGCGCCTCAAGAGCCTCGTGCGCCAATCCATCGTCTTGCACGAGCTTATCGTGGCCATGGATCGGGTCATGCGGCCGCCCGAGCGTGATGGCACGCGCTCGCTTGCCAATGCCGTTGCCGAGCAGCAGGCCCGGATCGCCGCAGCCTTTGCCCCAGCGCCATTGGGATAGAGCGCCATTGGGATAGGGGGAGATGAGGGGCGGCACGTGACCGGAAGAACGGCCCGCCCCCCTATGAGCTGATTTGCGCCGCTCGGGCGGCATTTTTTCTTTGCGCGCGCCGGCCATTGGGCC
>WGBL01000052.1 GCA_015494375.1 Hyphomicrobiales bacterium
CTCAGAGGCATGGTGTTCATGGGCCCCGGAAAGAAATGCGGGGCGAAGGCGTGCTTGCCGGAAGCGACATTGGCCGCATTTCTTCCGGGGCGACAAGGTCCAGCAATACAGCCCCTGTCATCTGACACCTGACCACCTGGCACCTGTCTCTGGGCGATGGGGGAGGCGCGCGGCCGCAGTCCTCGCCATTCAGCGGATTGTTCTGACGTTCCAGTTTTCTTCGCCATTCGCCGGCCAGGCGCTCTCGGTCGAGGCCTGGGGAATGACGGTTGCGGGCGAGCTGCTGGAGCGGGGCGCGGGGCCGCGACGCCCTTTCCCGCGCTGGCGTCTCTCGAGCCTTGGCAAGGGCTGATTGTACTCGAAGATCTGGCGGAATATGCCGGGCGCCACGAGTGAGATCGGGTTGACCAACACCCGAGGATTGCCGAGGTCGCCCTGGATGGCAAACGTAATGCCGACAAGACCCTCGCCCTGGCGGCCCTGCAAGATCTGGCCGATGATTGGGAAGACGCCGAGCGCCGAGTTGAGGCCGTAGAGGGGCACATAGGTCCCTGCGAGCTGAACGCGACGACGCACAAAATCGACACTGCCCCTCAGTGTGGCTCCGAGCAGCGGGCCACTGATCGATGAGTCACGGAGCACAAACTGACCCTGGCCGACCGAGAATGGTATGCGCATCTTGTCAAACTGGATTTGCGTCCGCTCTATCTCGCGACCACGGCGCACACGCGCTCCGCGACGGCGTTCGCGGGAGCTGGCGCTGGCACCAGTCTGGCGCTCATTCAGCACCTCTCGCACAACCGGGTCGCCGAGGACGACAAAATTATAGGCCTGTAAGAGTCCGCGCTTCTCTGTCGCCCCGTCGTCTCCGAGCGCCACCCGCAGCAGCGCCTTGCCCCCTTTGATGCTGCGATAGAACCCGACGAGGCGGAACGCATCGCCGGCATTGTCGCTGTCGGCAAGCAGATAGCGCCGGCCAGCCTTGTCGGTCTCGAGATAGACATTGATCTCGCCTCCGCCCGACAGCCGGCCCTTGGCCGCAAAGGCGATAAGGCGGCCACGCCGCCTGCGTGCCTTGAGCGCGAGATCGTGGAGGTTGGTGTCGGAAAAACCGATGACGGTGTTAATCTTGGCTATGATATCCATGCCGGCCCGCTGCTTTTCGGGCGGCAGCAGGCTCCGGCCGAGCTTCTCGGCAGAGAAAAGCGCGCGAAAGAACGGCCTGCCATCGTACGTCCGGCCGCGGGCCTCAATCTGCCATATCTGGTTCTTGTCGAGCGTGCCCGAAATCTCCAGTTGTGTGACAACATCGAGCGTGAACTGGGGAAAATGAAAGGCGGCAAAACGTCGGTCTTTGCCGAGTGCCACCCAACCATCAACGGCAATGGCGGTGGAAGCGATCTTGAAATCCCTGAGCTCGGTCCGCCCCCCTTTGCCTTCGACGACCCGAAAGGTGAGCATGGCGGACTGGCCGGGCGGCTTTCTCCACGCAAGGTTCTCAAGGATTATCTCCGCGTTGCTCAAATCCGCGCGCACCCGCACGTCCACCTTGTCCCCGCCGCTCGGCGCGAGCGTCAGTGTGGTCGGCACCGATCCGCGAACGATATGATTGACCTCGAGCCCAAGCTGCTCGCGATCGGTATCGTCGAGCGTGGCTGAGAGCCGGAGCTCGGGCGGCTCGGCTCGAGCCGATCGCTGGCTGCCGCGCGAGGCCTCTGCGAAGCGCAGCCAATTCAGTTTGGCGGGCACCCCATTGAGAAGCACGTCGCCCCGCGCCTCGGCTGTCCGCTCGGAAAGTGTCACTTGCACCGAGCCGCCATGAAGATCGATGTCGCCGAGCAGGTTCTTGACGGCGAGATCCTCCAGTGTCGCACGGCCGCGAATGCGCAATTGCTCGAGCGAGAGCTCTCGTATCAGGGGAAGGTCGATCTCGAGTTGTGCCGCAACGTTGCCGCTCATCCGCGATGAGGCGCGCAGGAGCTGGCGCGGCAGTGGGAAGGGGCCTTGGGCCAGATAGGAGAGGGCAGCGGGGGCATTGGCGCGCGCCTCGAACGCAATTGTGGCGCGCGGATCGTCGGCAAAAATGTCGGCAATGCGCAGCACACCACGCCGGGTCGCGATGGCGCCGCCGGCATGGCGGCGATCGGCGAGCGCCACCCGGGCTTCGGGCACCTCCAGTGTAAAACGCCCGCCTTCGATCCTGGCGCGGAGGCGCCTTGCGGCCAGGGGCGGCAGCCCGGCGGCGTAACGGATGCGCATATTCTCTCCGACGAGTGTCAGCGCCAATGCCTTGGGCGCGCGCAACCTCTCCTCCGAGCCCGAGTCCGGAGACAAACCATCGGCAAGCGACAGTGACAGCGTGCCGTCGACAATCCGCCCCCCTGAGACCCGCTCGATGAACCAGGCCCGCAAAGGCCCCGCCAGGGCGCGCGGCCAGAGCCGCTTGAAGGTGGCGAGCGGCATTGAAGCGAGCCGTCCGCCAAGCACCAGGCCGCGCCACGGCGAATAGCCGCCCGCGAAGGCAAGCCCCCCGTCCTTCAGGAAAAGGCGCAATTGCTCGAGATCGAAACGCCCCTCAATCGGCTGCCAGCGCGCTCGCAGCGTGAACGACCGGATCGGCTCGCGGGCTCCGAGGTCGCGTCCTCCGATCCGCCCCGCAGTGCTGCGTAAATCGAGCGCCCAAAGTGGGCCGTTGCCGCCATCACCAAGGTTCTTGATGGTGCCGACAAGTGTGATAAAGCCGTTGTCGCCACGGATCGTAGATTCCAAAACCTTCCAGAGCCCCAGCTTGCGATCGAACCGCAAGTTGAGCGCGCCGCCCTCGAGCGCCAGCATTGTGCCGCCCTTGTCGGGCGACCCTAAGGCAAGGTTTCCGGGCGCCAGGTCAAGCGAGAGCTCGGCGCGACGAATTTCGCCATTCCGCTCGAGTTCGCTGACAAGGCGCCCTGAGACGGGCATGCGAATAAGAGCAAGGGCTTGAGAAGAGGATAACTGGCCGGCGAGAGTGGAGGGAACCAGGTTTGCGAATTCGCTGACGATGCTCAGGCTGTTTCGCTTTTGTGATTCTTCCGCCCGAAACTTGAGAGACCACGCGCCGGTTGGCGCGGCGACGCGTCCGTGGCCTTCAAGGATGCTCCGTTTCTGGCGATGGCGGACGCTCAGAGTGAAGGCGGGCACGCGCCACAGGCGTTGGCGTTCGCCGATGGTGAAGATGACGGTGGCATCGCGCATCACAAACCCTTCGAGATAAGAGCCCGGACCGCGATTGCGGCGCGCATCGGCAAGGGCTTCGGCCAGGGCGTGCGCGAGCGCCGGCCCAGGAGGCGGCCGCTGGTCGGCTGGCCCGGCTGCGCCGGGTGCGCCGCTCCTCGCCTTTGCCGATGACGATCGTCCTTGCGGGGCCCCTTGCCCACGCGAGGGCCCTGGGGGGCGCGTGGCGGTTGCACCATTGTCATGGCTCGGCACCGGCAATAGGGAGAGACCGCGCGCCTCGTCATAAAAGGCGAGCATCCGCGGCTCGATGAGCTCGATTCGCTCGGCGGCCAGAAGCCCGCGCAGGAGCGCACGGGCGCTCAAGTCCACCTTGGCAAAGGGCGCTGTGGCGACCACGCGGCCGAAATCATCGAAAAGCTTTGCGTCTCGCAGACGAAACTGGAGGCCGCTACCGTCATCGGCATAACGCAATATGGCATTGGCAACGCGCAACTTGATGCCGACGAGCTCACGATTGATGGCGCGCTCGATGGGAGCAACAAGGCTGTCGATGACAATCGGCCCTTGCCGGAGCCTGAGGTGCAGGGCAACAAGCGCCGTAAGGGCGAAGACGGTCACAATCAGGATGAGCGCAAGGCTTATGAACAGCGAGTGCCGCACGACAGGGGCGCGGAGGGGCAGCGACGGAACCTTAAGGGCAGGCAGGCGCACACGCGCGCGGGCGCGCGCCGGCATGGGGCTTTGCCCGCGCGGGGCCTTGATATGCGAGTTTTCTGAAGTCATTTCGTCTTGCACGCCCTGCTCCTGGGCTCTTCGGGGCTGCGTATTTCCGCGGGCGCCGACCACTTTCATGCAGCC
>WGBL01000053.1 GCA_015494375.1 Hyphomicrobiales bacterium
AAAAAACTCCTTCCAATACCAGATCATGATGGCATTGCGCGCTCCGCCCGAAGGTGTGCCGATGCCGGCCACCGAACAGCCGTATGAGATGGAGAACAAAAGCACCGCCGCCAAGCGGCGCACCTTTTTGGCGTCGTCGGACGTCAGCGTTATGAGCGTAATTGCCACCGGCAGCATCATCGCGGCTACCGTATGCTCACCGATGACCGAGGCGAGCACGCCGGAGACAAACGAGATGCCAAGACAGACATTGATCGTCTTGGTGCCGGTGGCCCGCACGATAAAGAACGCAATGCGCTTGTCGAGCTTCTGCTTGACAATGGCAACTGCAAGCATCAGCGAGCCCATGATGAAGAGCACGCTGTCGCTCATCAGGCTGCGGGCGACGGCACTCGAATCGATGCCGAGCAGGAGCACCTGGCCGACGATGATCAGGAGCGCGACCGTGGGCAGCGGCACCGGCTCAGTGACAAAAAGTGTGACCGCCACAACGGACATGGCGAGCACAATGAGCCCCTCGCGCGAGAGTCCCGCCGGCAGCGGCAAGCTCATGACGATGGCGCCCAGACCAAGGGCGATGAAAAACCAGCGCTTCTGCCATAAAAAAAAGCCGAAACCGCGCAGTGTGCGCAGTCGCGGCAGGTGGCGACCGGCGGGCCCGAGCGAGAGCGAGGGCATGCGTGCCAATCGTGAGATCTGTGGCAAACCACGCTTTGACATGGGCACCCGTTAACACCCAGGCCCTCAATCGCCAAGCCTTAATGCTAGCTCTTATGGCGCCATCCCGTCAGCGACAGCGCCTTTGCCCATCAGTGATAGCGCCATCGATGGCGATCCAGAAAGCACGCTTCGCGCGGACACTCCACGACGCCGGCAGCGCCCGCGCTCAGGTTTTGCAGCGCCAGGCCCCGCGAACCACACGCCGCTACCTGGCGTGGCCCAAAGGTCGCCCCTTTGAATCGCTCAAGTGCGGACACTCAAGGGTCGCCAAAAGATGGCTCGACGTCCCCATGGCTCAGAGGCAAAGCGCATGCGCCCACTCATGGGGCGGCTCACCTCGTCGCACACCCACAGAGCAATGACGTCGCGCGAAACACTCAAGCCGCGTGCCCTCGGGCGCAAGACCCAAGCCAGGGGTCGGAAAGCGGCACGCCGGCTCAGCCCGTGTTCTTGATCAGGAAGCGAAATGTGCCGCCTTCCTCACCGCTCTCAACGAGGGTATGGCCGGTGGTGCGGCAGAAGGCCTCGAAATCGGCCACAGAGCCGGGATCGGTCGCCAGCACCTCGAGCGTACCGCCCTTGGGCACCTCACTAATGGCCTTCTTGGCTTTGAGGATGGGAAGCGGGCAGTTGAGCCCCTTGGCATCGAGTGTCACATCCGCCATGGCATTCACCTCCTGGAGAACCGGCGCCCCAATGCTTTGGCATGGAACGCCTTGACCAAACGCGCGAGGAGCCCCGTCGGCCGCAGCTCCTCGCTATTGTCGAGCACCATATCAATATATTAAGGTATTCGTATAGCTAGTTAGACAAACAGACGCAACCGCGTTCTCGAGCGGTTTTCCGGGCCGAGCGGCAGCGGGCATCCGGCCCTCACAAATACGCGAATCGGGCCAGAAGGCAAGCGTCTGAGGGCGTATTGTGAGTTGGGCCAATGCCGCCCCATGGGCCGCCACACGGAGCACTGCCCGGCCCATTTCCAAGAGCAAGTTGGGTAAAGCAAAGGTCTGCAACAGAAGGGAGATCAGGCAAGTCATGGCGATCGAATTCGAAGGGCGTGAAATCGCAACGACCGAGACCGGTTTCCTTGTCAACCATAGTGACTGGAGCGAGGACCTGGCGCGCCATATGGCGGCGCTCGAAGGCATTGAGCTCACCGAGCGCCACTGGGACGTTATGAATTATTTGCGTGAGGAGTATTTCGACAACAACGAGCATCAGCCCAACACGCGCACCATCGCCAAGGCGATGTCCGAGCGCTGGGGGCACAAAGTGACACAGAACGAGCTCTATCAGCTTTTCCCGCGCGATCCCTCGAAACAGGCCGGCCGGTTCGCGGGGCTGCCGGAAAGCAAACGCAAAGGCGGCTACTGAGGTCAGCGACTGAGGGCAGTGCTGCGGGGGCTACTGGGAGCGGCTGCTGATAGGAGCGAGAGGGGCAGCTTCTGAGGGCGCGGGCGCTGATGCAAGCGTTGAAGAGCTGCTGTTGTGTAGGGTGACGGAGAACAGGTCCAAGGCGGCCCCTCCGCTCTATTGAGGCTTGATGGCACCTGGTGCGGCCTCGAGAAGATGCACCTCGCCGTCCTTGATGCCAAGGGCGAGCTCGCCGCGCTTGAGCCGGAGCGCCGCGGCACCGAAAAGCTCACGCCGCCAACCTTTGAGGGCGGCGATGTCGGCCTTATCGCTCATCGCCAACTTCTCGAGGTCCTCGGCGGTGGCAATAAGCTTGGCGGCAACACCGGAGCGGGCCGCCGTAGCCTTGAGGTGCACGCGCAAGAGATCGAGGACGGCGAGCGCCTCTGGGGTAAGAGCGTTGTTCCCCTTCTTGGGCTGCTCGAGGCTTTTGGGATCGCGCGCAAGGCCGCGGGCGACCGCCTCGAGCACTTCCGCCCCCTGGCGGGACTTGGCAAACCTCTCGCTGATGCTGCGCAGCTTGGCGAGCTCCTCAGGCGTCTGGGGCGCCTGATTGGCGATGTCGTAGATGGCATTGTCACCGAGCAACCGATTGCGCGGCACATTCCGCGCCTGCGCCTTCGCCTCGCGCCAGGCGGCCACCTCGACCAGGATGCCGAGCCCGCGCTGGGTGCGCAGCCGCCCCTTGAGCCGTTTCCAGGCCTCCTGGGGGTTGTTGTCATAGGTCTTGGGGTCGGTGAGCTGGGCCATCTCTTCTGCGAGCCAATCGCTGCGACCACTTTCGGCAAGCCGTCGGGAGAGCTCGCGATAGACCGCCCGCAGATGCGTGACATCGCCGAGGGCATAGGCCAGCTGACGCTTGCTCAAGGGGCGCTTCTTCCAATCGGTGTATTGCGAGGCCTTGTCGATCTTGATCTCCAGCAGGCGTGAAACGAGGCCCGAATAGCCGATGGACTCGCCAAAGCCGCAGACCATGGCCGCGACCTGGGTGTCGAACAGGGGCTTGGGCACCGCGCCTGCCAGGCGATAGATGATCTCGATGTCCTGACGGGCGGAATGAAATACCTTGAGCACCCTTTCATTGGCCATGAGGGCGAAAAAGGGCGCGAGGTCGAGGCCCGCTTGCAGCGGGTCGACGATCACTTCATGCGTGTCGTTGGCCATCTGGATGAGGCAGAGCTCGGGCCAGTAGGTGCCATCGCGCATGAACTCGGTATCGACCGTGACATAAGGCCCCTCGGCCAAAGCCTCCGCGGCCGCTCGAAGCGATTGGGAATCGGTGATGAGTTCCATGCTCTGGGCGTCTTGTCGATGCGTCCCCCGCCCCC
>WGBL01000054.1 GCA_015494375.1 Hyphomicrobiales bacterium
CGCGTGGCGCCAGAGGCCGGTCGCAATCACCGAGTGTCGGGTCGCGCCAGCTCGATTTGGCATGTCGCAAGAGCATCAGGCGGCGCATGGCGGTCTCCCCCCAAGGCTCGACTGGATCGCGCCCCATCGAACCCCACCGAACGGCGCGATGAGGCGAGTGAGCGCGCAAAGGGCGCGAGTGGCGCCTGGCGCACGCGGTTCAGCGGTTGGCTCGCGACGAACTCGCAAACCGCACCGCCTCCTCGGCGGCGCGAAAGAGGGCACGCGCCTTCGACTGGCATTCGGCCTGCTCGCGGGCGGGCACCGAGTCGGCGACGATACCGGCCCCCGCCTGAACATGAATGCGCCCGTCCTTGACGATGGCCGTGCGCAGCACAATGCAGGTGTCCATCTCGCCACCGGCCGAGAAATAGCCGACACAGCCCGCATAAGGCCCGCGCTTTTCCTTCTCGAGCTCGTCGATGATCTCCATCGCGCGCACCTTGGGCGCGCCCGAGACGGTGCCCGCCGGGAACCCCGCCATGAGCGCATCGATGGCGTCGAGATCGCCGCGCAGGCGCCCCACCACATTGGAGACGATATGCATGACCTGGCTGTAGTATTCGAGAAAAAAGCTGTCGGTCACCCGCACGGAGCCGATCTCCGCCACCCGCCCCACATCGTTGCGCCCGAGATCAAGCAGCATCAGGTGCTCGGCGCACTCTTTCTCGTCGCCAAGCAGCTCCTCAGCGAGGCGCTTGTCCTCCTCTGGTGTGCGTCCGCGCGGCCGCGTGCCGGCGATGGGGCGAATGGTGACCTCGCCGTCGCGCACGCGGACGAGAATCTCGGGGCTCGAGCCGACAATGGCGAAGGCGCCGAAGTCGAGGTGGAAGAGGAAGGGCGATGGATTGGTGCGCCGGAGCGCCCGATAAAGCGCAAATGGCGAGAGCGAAAAGGGCGCCGAGAAGCGCTGCGAGAGGACGACCTGGAAAATGTCGCCGGCCGCGATCAGCTCCTTGGCGCGCCGCACCATGGCGCGGTACTCGGCGGGGGTCGTGTTCGAGGTGATGGCGTCTTCCCCGACGGCGCGGCGGGCGCGGGCATCGGCCCGCTCGGGGGTGTGGCGCAATGGCTCCTCAAGCGCCCTCACCACGTCCGTCAGCCGCTTGCTGGCGGCGAGATAGTGCACGCGCGCCGCATCTTCTCCACGCTCTCCATGTGCTCTGCGCTCCCCATCTCTCCCGCGCCCGGAATGTCTCCCGCGCCCGGAATGCCCTTGGGCACTGGCTGCGTCTCCCGGGTAGACAGGCGTCACCAGCGTAATCTCATCTTTGACCGCATCGAATATGAGCATCACCGTCGGCCGCATGAGAATGGCGTCGGGCAACCCCAGCGGATCGGGCTTCTGGCTCGGCAGATGCTCGATAAGGCGCACCGTATCATAAGCGAGATATCCGAAAACACCGGCCGCCATGGGCGGCAACGCGGGCGGCAGCGCAATGCGGCTCTCGGCAAGGAGCGCCCGCAAGGCGCTCAAGGTATCGCCCGGCAGAGGCTCGAAGCCTTGCGGGTCGGCCAAGGGGTTGCGGTTGATCTCGGCCCGCTCGCCAAAGGCCCGCCAGACGAGATCGGGCCGCATGCCGATGATCGAGTAGCGGCCGCGAACGGCACCGCCCTCGACCGACTCGAGCAGGAAGCTCATGGGCTCGCCCGCCGCAACCTTGAGCATCGCTGAGACCGGCGTCTCGAGATCGGCAACGAGCTTGGTCCAGACGACCTGCGCGCGGCCCTTGGCGAGGTTTTCGGCAAAAACCTCGAGAGAGGGCTCGATGACAAGGCGGCCAAAGGCGCTGGTGCGGTCGGACATGGGCTTGAAACTCCAGCTGGCCTATTGGCGCGATCGGGCGCGGCGCATGCTCTTGGTGTTGGTGTGGTCGTTTGGTGCTGGTGTTGTCGTTGGCGCCTGTGCGGGGCAAAAGCTTAACCTGTGCGGGGCAAAGGCTTAAAATGCCTAAACTGTCCCCAATCGCAAATGTCCCCCAATAGGCCGCTCTCCCCCAATAAGCCGCTCTATGGCGCATTGGCGCCCGTCACGCGCCGCAGATTGGTCTCGTTCACACGCACTGGGTAAGCCTGGCGCAATGCCTCGAGGTATTGCTCGACCACATCGCCGGCGAGCAGGCGTGCGAGCTGGTCTTCGAGCCCTTTGCGTGCTTCGGCCTCAAGGGGCGAGGCCGGCTCGATGGCCTCCACGCGAAAGACGATGCGCGCCTTGCCATCGGCACTGCGGGCGACACCTACTTCGCCTTCGGCGAGCGAGAAGGCGTGGGTGATCGCCGCCTGTGGCAGCCCTTCGATGCGCGTGCCCCGCTTGACGCCCTCGGCAACTTCAAGCTTGCTGCCGAGCTCCTTGGCGAGCTTGGCCATGTCGCCGCCGGCCCGCACCTTCTCGGCATATTCCTGGGCGAGCTTGCCCAGCGCCTTCTGGCGTTCGGACTCGAGATAGGCCGCGCGCACCTTGTCGCGGACCTCGGCGAAGGGCCGTACGGCCTGCGGGATCACCTCGAGGACATCGACCCAGCCGAAGCCGCCGCCCGACAACTCCACTGGATCGTTCTCGACCCCCACGTCGCTTTCAAATGCCACCCGCAGGAGGGCGTTGAGGCCGGCCACGCCCGCGACGGCCTTGCCCGCCTTGTCTTTGCCGATGCGGTCGACGGCAGCCAGCAACACGCGTTTGAGGCCGAGCTTTTTTGCGATCTCGGCGAGAGTGGCGCCCGCCGCGCGCTCGTCCTCGACCTTGTCGTGGATGTCGAGCAGCTTCTCGCGCGCGCGCCGGCGCCGCAGATCGGCTTCGAGCTCCTTCTTGACCTCCTCAAAGGTGCGTTTCTTTTCCGGTGTGATCTCTGTCACCTTGACGATCGCCACCGTGAGCATGCCTTCGATGGGGCGGCTATAGGCGCCCTTCTCGAGGGCGAATGCGGCATCGCGGATTTTCGGATCGACAAAGTCCTTGCGCGTCAGCGTGCCCAAGTCGGCGTCCTTGGCCTCAATCCCGCGCTCCTTGGCAAGTGCCAGAAAGTCCTTGCCCGCCTCGAGCTCCTTGTAAGCGGCCTCGGCGGCGGCCTTGTCGGGGAACGTGATCTGGTAGACCCGGCGCCGCTCGGGTGTCACAAAGCCCGCCTTGCGGGCCTCATACTCGGCGCGCAAATCCTTCTCGCTTATCGTGATGGCATCCTTGAGCGCGTCGGGCGTCGCCAGCAATATGTCGAGCTTGCGGTATTCGGGCGCCGTGAACTGGGGCTTGTGATCCTCCCAATAGCGCTTGAGGGCGGCCTCATCGGGCTCTGCCGGCGCCTTGGCCTTGGCGAGTGGCACCTTGAAGTAGGCGATCTTGCGGGTCTCGTTCTGGTATTGGTTGATCGCCTCAACAAGCGGCTCTGGTGGCAAAA
>WGBL01000055.1 GCA_015494375.1 Hyphomicrobiales bacterium
CCTGCGGGCGGCAAGCCACCCGCGAACTGGGCAAAATAGCGCGCAAGGTAGCGCTCGACATGCTCGGCCAAATCGCCTTCACCGCCCTCGTCGGTTGCCGACGGTGTGCCGCCAGCGGCCGCCAGCTCTTCCTCGATCACCTCGGCACCGATGACGTCTTGGGGATAGAGTGCCACCACCCGCCGCACGAGGTTTTCGAGCTCGCGCACGTTCCCTGGCCAATGGTAGCGCTTGAGGCGGGCGATTGCGCTTGCGTCGAATGTCCGGGGCGGCATACCCTCCTTCTCGGCTGTGCGCAGGAAATGCTCGACGAGATCGGCGATGTCCTCGAGCCGCTCACGCAAGGGCGGCAAGCGCAGCGGCACCACATTGAGCCGATAATAGAGGTCCTCGCGAAAGAGGCCTTGCTTGATCTGCAATGTAAGGTCGCGGTGAGTGGCGGCGATGATCCGGGCATCGGCCTTGAGCGGCACCCGCCCGCCGACGGTCGTGTACTCTCCATCCTGGAGCACCCGCAAAAGCCGGGTCTGCGCCTCCATGGGCATGTCACCGATCTCATCAAGAAAAAGCGTGCCGCCCGCCGCTTGCTCGAAGCGGCCCATCGAGCGCTCGCTCGCGCCGGTGAAGGCTCCCTTCTCGTGCCCGAACAGCTCGCTTTCGATGAGCTCGCGTGGGATGGCTGCCATGTTGATGGCGACAAAGGGCCCGTTGCGGCGCTTCGAGAAGTCGTGGAGTGCGCGGGCGACAAGCTCCTTGCCGGTGCCCGACTCGCCCGTGATCAGCGCCGTGAGGTCGGTTTGCGTGAGACGCGCGACAATGCGATAAATCTCCTGCATCGCCGGCGAGCGACCGACAAGCGGCAAATCCTCCGCCGGCCCTCGAGCCGCTTGGGGAGGCGGCTGCGGGCGCTCTCGCTCAGCAAGCGCGCGCTCGACAATGGCAACGAGCTCGGACAAATCGAAGGGCTTGGGGAGATACTCGTAGGCCCCGCGCTCGGCGGCCTGAACAGCGGTCATGAGTGTGTTGCGCGCACTCATGACGATGACCGGCAGCTCGGGGCGGCTCTTTTTTATCCGCGGCAGGAGGTCGAAGGCGTTTTCGTCGGGCATGACGACATCGGTGATGACGAGGTCGCCATCGCCGCGGGCAATCCACTTCCAGAGCGTCGCCGCGTTGCTCGTGATCCGGGGATCATAGCCCGCCCGCGTCAGCGCCTGGTGCAAGACGGTGCGGATGGCGCCGTCATCATCGGCAATCAGGATCTCACCCGCCGCCACCACTCATCCCTCCTTTTCCTCATTTCTCATCCCTCATCCCTCATCCAATTCTCTTATCCCTCATCCCTCTTCCAATTCGGCATCCGCGTCATTGCCCCCATCCATTGGCCGCGTCTTCTCCCTCTTCGTCTTGCCATTTGTGCCCGCACGCGATGCGTTGAGCGGCAACAGAATCTGAAAGACGGTGCCTTGCGCGATCGCCTTGTGCTCGATGATGCCGCCATGGTCGCCGACGATCTTGGCAACGAGGGCGAGCCCAAGGCCGCTGCCCTTGGCCTTCGAGGTGACGAAGGGATCGAACAGGCGCTCGCGCACGGCGTCCGCCACGCCCGGACCGTTGTCCTCGACGGCAATCAGCAGGGCGAGGTTGCTGCTGGAAGCGCTGCCCGGAGCGGTGAGGCGCACGCCCGGCCGGAAGGCGGTGCGCAGCACGATGCGGCCGTCCGTGCGCTCGGGGCCGATGGCCTCGGCGGCATTCTTGACCAGGTTGAGCAACGCCTGCACCAGCCGGTCGTGATCACCGAGCACCTCGGGCAACGAGGGGTCGTAGTCCTCCTCGAAACGGATATGGCTGGCAAATCCGCTCTCGGCCAGGCGCTTGACATGATCGAGAACCGAATGGACGTTGACCGGCTCGCCAGCAATAGGCGCCTCCTCGCCGAAGGTCTCCATTCTGTCGACGAGCTCGCAGATGCGGTCGGTCTCGCTGCAGATGAGGCGGGTCAGCGCACGCCCCTCCTCGTCGAGCCCCGCCTCGATCAGCTGGGCCGCGCCGCGAATGCCTGAGAGCGGGTTCTTGATCTCATGGGCGAGCACCGAGGCCAGGGCCGAGACCGAGCGCGCCGCGCCGCGATGGACAAGCTGGCGCTCGATCATGCGGGCGATGGCCCGCTCTTGCAGCATGACAAGCACGAGCCCGGCACAAGGCTCGACGAGCCGGGCATGGATGTCGGTGGGCCGCGGCATGCCCTCGCGTGTCATCGCCAGATCGACGCCATACTCGTTGAGCGAGCTCTCCGAGCGGCGCGCCTGGTCAACAAGCGCCAGGAGCGGGCTTGAGAAGGCGACAAGATCGTCGAGCCGGCGCCGGGTGAGCTGGGCGATGCTGGCGTGGAAGAAATGTTCGGCCGCCGCGTTGGCGCGCAGGATGCGGTTGGCCCCATCGAGCAGCAGAACGGGATGGGGCAACAGGTCGAGGAGCTGATCGCCATCGGGAATGGCCGGCGGATCGCTCAAGGCCGCGCGCGTGGCGGACCGCGACGGCGACTGTGACGGTAGCTCCGGGGTGAGTGGCGATGACCGCTCTGAGGAGGGCGGCGACGAAGTTTGCGACGGAGACTGGGGCGCTGCGCCGCTCTTGCGCCTGCGCCGCTTCTTCTGGCGTTGCGCGCGGTGCGCGCGCTGCGTCGCCCGTTGCGCGCGTCGTGATGCCTGCGCCGTCATGGTCGGGCCTCCGAACTCACCGGCCCGTCTGCACGCGGGCGTCCGAGCGGGGTTGCCTTGGACTTCGGTGCGTTCACTGGTGCGGCCATTTCCGCGTGCTTCGGCGCGGACATCGGCGCGGATATCGGTGCGGACATCGGCGCGGACATCGGCGGATCGGCCTCGGCCATCACCTCAAGCGCCTCGAAGAAAGCGCCGATGTCGCGATCGACCACCCGCCAGTCGTCGGCCTGGCAAAAGCGCGCACGCCAGTGGCGTTGGGCGGCGCCATCGAGCCCCGAGCGCTCCACATACCAGGCGAGGTGCTTGCGCATGGCGCGCAGGCCGATGTGCGTGCCATAGAGGCTGAGCATGCCCGCAAGCTGCTCGCGAACAAGGGCGGCGCGCGCCTTTGGGGCCGGCGGCGGCGGTGTGCGGCCGTGGGCGAGATGGTGGGCGATGCGGCCCAGCTGCCAGGGCTGCCCGCAAGCGCCGCGCCCGATCATCAAGCCATCGGCGCCCGACTGCAAAAGGCAATTGGCGGCATCGCCGGCACTCGCAATGTCGCCATTGGCAATCACGGGAATGCGGACCGCGCGCTTGACCGCTCGAATGCGGCCCCAGTTTGCCCGCCCCTTGAAGAACTGGGAGCGCGTGCGACCATGCACCGTCACCATCGCCACGCCCGCAGCCTCGGCGCGCCGCGCAAGCTCCGGCGCATTGAGGCTCTGCTC
>WGBL01000056.1 GCA_015494375.1 Hyphomicrobiales bacterium
AGCCCGACAATGGCTTCATTCGGTCTCATGGCTTTCATCGTCATCGCTCGCCGGTCACGGCTCGGCAAGCGCCTCCACATGATTGTATGGGCATTCGAGGCCCAGTTTGGCAAGGGCGGCACATTCGCGCGCCTCCATGCGCGCGGCATCGGACGACCGCTCATGATCGTAGCCCAGCAAATGCAGCATTCCATGGATGACGAGGTGCTGGAGGTGGTGAGCCGGCACAACGCCGCCTTCGCGCGCCTCGCGCATGATGGTCTCGCGGGCGAGCGCTATGTCGCCGAGCATCTCGAAATGCTCGCCCTCACCGCTTGCGGACGCCTCGCGCGCCGGCCCTGCCCGCCCCGCCGGCCCCGCCGAAGCCGCAGGAAATGAGAGCACATTGGTGGGACGGTCTTTGCCCCGGAAGCGACGATTGAGCGCGCAAAGGCGCGCATCGTTGCCGAGCAGCACCGCAACGGCGGCACGCCTGGCCTCGCCCGTCTGACCATGGGCCACCGCAAAGGCCGCCCGCGCCGCCCGCTCGATCTCGGCCTCGAGCCTCCCGCGGTCAGGGAGCCCGTCGCAGCCATACCAGCCCTCATCCTCGACAATCACCTCGACCGAGAGGGCTGGCAACGCGCCGGCGCCCGCCTCTGTTATCGGCCGGGGGTGAGAGGCACCCGAAGGGGGCGCGGCATGATGGTTACGGCTCATTGTTCCTGGCTGCGGGAGGGCTGTTGGCTGCGCGAGGGCTGTTGGTCGCGCGAGGGCTCTTGGCTGCGCGAAGATCCTCGGCGGCGTGCAGGCCCTTGACTGCTCGTTGGCTCTTGCTGGCGCGCGGACTCTTGCTGGCGTGCCGGCTCGTGCTCGGGCGCGCGCTCATCATAGGCGGCGACAATGCGCGCCACCAGCTCGCGTCGCACAACATCGTCACGTGAAAAGGTGATCATCCCCACCCCTTCGATGCCGCGCAACAGCGCCATGGCCTCGATGAGCCCCGAGGTCTCGCCCGGCGCCAGGTCCACCTGGGTGACGTCGCCCGTGACCACCATCTTGGAATGGGCCCCGAGGCGCGTAAGAAACATTTTCATCTGCATGCTGGTGGCATTTTGCGCCTCATCAAGGATGATAAAGGCATCGCTCAGGGTGCGCCCGCGCATGAATGCCAGCGGCGCGATCTCAATGATCCCCGTCTCGAGGCCGCGCTCGACCTTCTCGGGCGCAAGAACATCATAGAGCGCGTCATAGAGCGGCCTGAGATAAGGGTCGACCTTGTCGCGCATATCGCCTGGCAAGAAGCCAAGCCGCTCGCCGGCCTCAACGGCGGGGCGTGAGAGAATGAGCCGCTCACAGGCACCGGCCTCGAGGTGTTGGGCGGCATAGGCGACCGCAAGATACGTCTTGCCCGTACCCGCAGGGCCTGAGGCGAAGACGAGGTCGTGGCGGTCGAGCGCATCGATATAGGCGCTCTGCATCGGGCTGCGGGCGGTGACCGTGCGCTTGCGAGTCCGGATCTGACGCATGGCCGCGCCTGATGGTTTCTGGTTTGATGTTTTCTCGGCTGGTTTGCTCTCGAGGTGGCCGTCATGCCCGCCGCGCGTGTCCTCGCCCTTCCGGCCCAGCGCGCTCTGGGAATGGCGAATAGCGCCGTCGACCTCGGCCAGCCCAACGCTCTCGCCGCGGCCGAGGCGGGCATAAAGACCTTCGAGCACCTCGCGCGCAGCAAGGCTTGCGGCCTCGCTGCCCGAGACCGTCACCACATTGCCATGGGCCACCGCCTCCACCCCCAACCGATCCTCGATCAGCGCCAGGTGGCAGTCGAATTCGCCGAAGAGGTCGGCGAGCAGCCGATTGTCCTCAAATGGGATGACAAGGCGTTCCACATCATGCTTCGGGCTTTTGCCTTGCCCGTTGCGTGCGCCTCGTTTGCCGAGTTGTCGAGAGCCCATCGAAATTGGGCCTTGAGCACCGCTCAAATAGAACCTCCTCAATTGTCGGCGTCAGGGCTTGGGAATTGCGTCCTCGAGCCTGGGCGCTCTCTGCACCCAACAGCGCCCAACGACCATCATACGCCCATTGCCACCGTCATGCCACGGTCTGGCGTCGTCTTTATGACGCCGCTGAGGCTGTTGCGCTCGGCCGCCGAAATCTCGACCTCGCGCAATTGCCCAATCAGCCGCCGCTCACCCTTGGCGTGCACCGCCTGGAGATAGGGCGAGCGGCCGACGATCTGGCCGTCGTTGCGCCCGGGCTTCTCGAAGAGCACGGGCATTGTGCGGCCGACGGCGTGGCGATTGAACTTTTGCTGCTGCTCGTTGAGGAGCGCCTGCAAGCGCGCCAGACGCTCGGCCTTGACCGCCTCGTCGATCTGCTCATCGAGCTTGGCCGCCGGCGTGCCGGGGCGTGGGCTGTACTTGAAGGAGAAGGCCTGAGCAAACTCGACCTCGCGCACAAGCGCGAGCGTCGCCTCGAAGTCCTCGTCCGTCTCGCCGGGAAAGCCGACGATGATGTCGCTTGAAAGCGCAATATCGGGTCGCGCCGCACGAATGCGCTCGACAAGCTCGATGTAATCCCGCGCGGTATGCCTGCGGTTCATGGCCGCGAGCACCCGGTCCGAGCCCGCTTGAACCGGCAAATGGAGATAGGGCATGAGCTTGGGATTGTCGCCATGGGCGGCAATCAGGTCGGCGCTCATGTCCCTCGGATGGCTTGTCGTATAGCGCAAACGCTCGAGCCCCTCGATCTCGGCAAGACGCGCAAGCAAGCGGGCCAGCGACCAGGTGCGGCCATCGGGCCCCTCGCCGTGATAGGCATTGACATTTTGCCCCAGAAGGGTGATCTCGCGCACCCCGCCGGCGACCAGCCGCTCAGCTTCGGCGACAATGGCCGCCACCGGTCGCGAGACCTCGATGCCGCGGGTGTAAGGCACCACACAGAACGTGCAGAACTTGTCGCACCCCTCTTGCACCGTAATGAAGGCCGTGCAGCTCTGCCTCTTGCCACGCGGCGGAAGGTGGGCGAACTTGTCCTCGTCGGGAAACTCCGTATCGACAACGCGGCGCCCCTCCTGGAAGGCGCGGAAGAGGAGATCGGGCAAGCGATGATAGCTCTGCGGGCCGACGACGATATCAACGACAGGTGACCGCCGGATGATTTCCGCCCCCTCGGCCTGGGCAACACAGCCGGCCACGGCGATGGTTGTCCTCTTCCCCTCCGCCTGCCGTGCGCTCTTGAGCTGGCGCAAGCGGCCAAGCTCAGAATACACCTTCTCAGCCGCCTTCTCGCGGATATGGCAGGTATTCAGCACAATGAGATCGGCATCGTCGGGGCGGTTGGTCTGCGTGAAGCCGATCGGCGCAAGCGCCTCGGCGATGCGCTCGGAATCATAGACGTTCATCTGGCAACCGAACGTCTTGATATGTACGCGTTTGGCCTCGACCATATCTCGCAACCGCTTTGGTTTCCGAACGCTCGACATGATAAGGACAATTTACTCCGAATTGGTTAGCACCTGGAGGAACAGGAGCACTGCTTGAGCCTATTCCCAAGGCGGTGAATGCGCCCTGAATGGGGGTGCCGAATCGCAACCATCAAAGATTCTCTATTCCGCAGCGTTTTGCGCGTCTAGCATTTCGTCGCTTGGCCCCGCGTTTTGGTTCTGATGGCCGGTGCATTCCGGCAACGGTCGCGCCGGGCCATCAAAGCCCGCACAACGGGCGAGACGGGTGAAGTTGGCGCGCACCTCTTGCTCGGTGCGGCGGGCAAGGGCCTTGCGATCGGCGAACTGCTCGAGCGGCACAGGCGGCCCGATGACGATATGGGCATCGAGCGCCGGGCCTTTGAGTAACGCCCAGGCATGCGGAGCCAGCGCCATGTCGCCATACCAAGCGATATCCGAGCGGCCTCGCCGGCCAAGGGGCAGGCCGGCGCGCCGGGTATAGCAGAGGGCAAGGCTTTGCACCGACACCTCCCCGCTTCCTTCACGGGACGCGTCCACGGCGGAGGAACGACGCGTGCCACCCGTGTCGCCGCTCTCCGGCGATCGCAGTGCTTGAGCGCGGCGCCCAACACGCGTGCCGCCCGCGCCGCCCCTCTCGCGCCCCCGGCCTTGGCTGCCGCGCACCCCGCCTTGGCCAAGGCGCCCTGGCCCCGGCAAGACGGCC
>WGBL01000057.1 GCA_015494375.1 Hyphomicrobiales bacterium
GGGTCACGTGATGGGGCTTCGCCCCACACGGCCCGAGGATGACGAGTCTGGCACCTGATACCTGACACACCCGACACCTGAATCTGACACCTGACACGTGACACCTGGCACCTGAACCGCACCCGGCGACTGGCAGGGGGTGGTGGGTGGGGCCAAAGAAAATTAGAATAGAGCGGGCGACGACCCGCTTGCGCAACCAAGTTGATAAAGAGATAGGTTAGGATAGGAAGTCACAAGTCGGTCAAGACCACCTGCGAGCGCTCAACCATGTCCAACCCTTACGACGAACATCTCGACAAAAGGCCCGCCAACCATCAGCCACTCACGCCCATCACCTTTCTCGAGCGCGCGGCCGCCGTCCACCCCGAGCATGTCGCCATCATCCATGGGCCGCTGCAAACGAGCTACCGTGAATTCTGGCGGCGCGCACGGCGGCTTGCCGGCGCCCTTGCCGCCGCTGGCGTTGGGCCGGGCGATACGGTGAGCGTGATGCTGTCCAATACGCCGGCCATGCTCGAGGCGCACTATGGCGTGCCGATGACGGGCGCGGTTTTGCATTCCATGAACACCCGGCTCGACGCCGCCGTCATCGCCTTTCAGCTCGACCATGCCGAGAGCAAGGTGCTCATCACCGATCGCGAGTTCGCCCCGACCATCAAGGAGGCGCTCGCGCGCGCGGCCGTGCGTCCGCTCGTCATCGATTATGACGACCCTGCATTCCCTCAGGAGGGCGAACGGCTCGGCGGCCAGGACTATGAGGCATTTCTAGAGGGGGGCGATCCGGAGTTCGCCTGGCGGAGGCCCGAGGACGAGTGGGAGGCGATCTCGCTCAACTACACGTCGGGCACGACGGGCAACCCCAAGGGCGTCGTCTATCATCACCGCGGGGCGCATCTCATGGGCTATGCCAACGTGATTGCCGCCCAGATGGGCCCGCATCCCACTTATCTCTGGACACTGCCGATGTTCCATTGCAACGGCTGGTGCTTTCCCTGGTCGCTCTCGGTGGTGGCGGGCACCCATGTCTGCCTCAGGTGGGTGCGTGCGGGCGCGATCTATGAGGCGCTCGCCCAGCATCGCGTGAGCCATCTTTGCGGTGCACCCATCGTCATGGCGACGCTCCTCAATGCCAGTGCAGAGGAAAAGCGGCCGCTCGCCCAGCGCGTGCGCTTTATCACGGCCGCCGCACCACCACCCGAGGCGGTGCTCAAAGCCATGGCCGAGGCGGGCTTTGACGTGACCCATGTCTACGGCCTCACCGAGACCTATGGCCCGGCTGTCGTCAATGAATGGAAGGCCGAATGGGATGCGCTCGAGCCCGCGGCGCGCACCGCCAAGATGGCGCGCCAGGGCGTGCGCTATCCCGCACTCGAGGGGCTTGCGGTCATGGACCCCCAAACCATGACGCCGGTGCGGGCGGACGGCGAGACTATGGGCGAAGTGATGTTTCGCGGCAATATCGTCATGAAGGGCTATCTCAAGAACCCGGCCGCAACCGAAGAGGCGTTCGCCGGCGGTTGGTTCCACTCGGGCGACCTTGGGGTCATGCATCCGGACGGCTATATCCAGCTCAAGGACCGCTCGAAAGACATCATCATCTCGGGCGGCGAAAACATCTCCTCGATCGAGGTGGAGGACGCGCTTTACAAGCACCCCGCGGTGGCGGCCGTCGCGGTCGTTGCCAAGCCCGACGAGAAATGGGGCGAGACGCCTTGCGCCTTTGTTGAGCTCAAGCCCGGCCAATCGGCCACCGTCGAGGAAATCATCGCCTTTGCCCGCGATCATCTCGCCCACTACAAGGCGCCGCGCCATGTCATCTTTTGCGAGCTGCCCAAGACCTCGACCGGCAAGATCCAGAAGTTCAAGCTTCGCGAAATGGCCAAGGGGATGGCGGAGTGAACTGATCTCGAAAGGCTTGCTGAGGTTAATGGGGACCAGTGCACATTTTTTATGTTTTTTATGTTCGTGTCGTCGTTTGCATGAGACTGCAAATATGTGCACCGTCCCCATTTAGAGCATGTTTTGGTAAGAATAAAACCTTTCTGACGGAGCAGATTTGCACGGGGAGCAAGCCAAGGCCCGCGCCTCACTCCAGCTCATGCCACCGTCGATCACGCTCGCCAGTGCGACGGCGGCCGCAAATGCGGCGAGCGCCACGCCGACAACGAGCAGAACGAAACCTATACGCGCCCCCAGTCGACTTCTTGTCGGTCGTCGCGAGGGGGGCACGCGCGCAAAAGTTGTGTGTGTCATGCCCGCATTAAGCGCAACGTTGGTTAATGCGCGCTTAACGTGCAGACTCGTCTGCTGCGACCGCGCGCCTCGTCGTGGGCGCAGAGCCCTTTGTCGTCGCCTGCTCGGCAATGAGGGCAACGATCTCGTGCATGATGTCGTTGATTTGGTAGTCCTTGGGCGTATAGACGGCGGCGATGCCTTGTGCCGCAAGCGAGCGCGCATCCTCGGCGGGGATGATGCCGCCGAGAACCACGGGCAAATGATCGAGTCCGTTTTCGCGCAGGCGCTCCTTGATTGCGCTCACGAGCGCCACATGCGAGCCCGAGAGCACCGAGACGCCGAGCACATCAACGTCCTTCTCGCGCGCCATCGCGACAATCTCTTCAGGCGTCAGACGAATGCCCTCATAGAAAACCTCCATCCCGGCATCGCGGGCCCGCACGGCAATCTGCTCGGCACCGTTGGAATGGCCGTCAAGGCCGGGCTTTGCCACAAGCAGGCGCGGCCGTCGCCCAAGCTTCTGCGCAAGCTCATCGACGGCGGCGCGCAGTTCGTCGAGCTCAGGCCCCGTGTTGCGCATGGCGCTGCCGACGCCTGTGGGTGCGCGGTATTCGCCAAAGACCTCGCGCAGCGCAAGCCCCCACTCGCCGGTGGTCACGCCGGCCTTGGCACAGGCGATCGAGGCCGGCATGATGTTGCGCCCCTCTTCGGCCGCGGCGCGAAGCTCGCCTAGAGCGTGCGCGACCGCCTCTTCGTCGCGCGCGGCCCGCCAGGCCTCAAGTCGCGCGATCTGCTCGGCCTCGGCCTCCTGGCTCACGGTCAGGAACGCCGCCCCATCGTCGGCCGCAAGGGGCGAGGGCTCCGTTTCCGTCCAGCGATTGACACCGACGATCACTTGTTCGCCCGCCTCGATGCGGGCGACGCGCTCGCTGTTGGCACGCACGAGCTGCTCTTTCATGAAAGCAATGGCCGCGAGCGCCCCGCCCATGCTCTCGATCCGGGCAAGCTCGATACGCGCCTCCTCCTTGAGCGCCGCAACCCGCGCCTCGATGACATGAGAGCCGTCGAAAATGTCGTCATATTCGAGCAGGTCCGTCTCATGGGCGAGGATCTGCTGCATACGGATTGACCATTGCTGATCCCACGGCCGCGGCAGACCGAGCGCCTCGTTCCATGCGGGCAGCTGGATGGCCCGCGCCCGCGCCTTCTTCGAGAGGGTGACGGCGAGCATCTCGAGCAGAATGCGATAGACGTTGTTCTCGGGTTGCTGCTCGGTTAGCCCCAAGCTGTTGACCTGAACGCCATAGCGAAAGCGCCGGAGCGCTGGGGCCGTCACGCCATAGCGCTCGGCTGCAATCTCGTCCCAGAGCTCCGTAAACGCCCGCATCTTGGCCATTTCGGTGATAAAGCGGATGCCGGCGTTGACGAAAAAGGAGATGCGCCCGACCACCTTGGGGAAGTCGTCCTCGGCCACTTCACCCGAAGCGCGCACGGCGTCGAGCACGGCAATGGCCGTCGCCAAGGCATAAGCGAGCTCCTGGACGGGCGTCGCGCCCGCCTCCTGAAGGTGGTAGGAGCAGACATTGGTCGGGTTCCAGCGCGGCAGCACGCGATAGCAAAACGTCACCACGTCGGTGATCAGCCGCATGGACGGCTCGGGCGGGAAAATATAGGTGCCGCGCGAGAGGTATTCCTTGATGATGTCGTTTTGCACGGTGCCCGCGAGCCGGGCGCGGTCCGCCCCTTGCTCGTCGGCCACAGCAATATAGAGCGCAAGCAGCCAGGGCGCCGTGGCGTTGATCGTCATCGAGGTGTTCATCTCGGCAAGGGGCAAGCCGTCAAAGAGGGTGCGCATATCGCCGAGATGGCAGATGGGCACGCCCACCTTGCCGACCTCGCCCCGGGCAAGCGGATGGTCGCTGTCATAGCCGGTCTGTGTCGGCAGGTCGAAGGCGACCGAGAGCCCGGTCTGGCCCTTGGCGAGATTGGTGCGATAAAGCGCGTTCGACGCCTCGGCCGTCGAGTGCCCCGAGTAGGTGCGAATAAGCCATGGCCGGTCGCGTTTGCGGGCGCCCGCACATCCTTCTTTGGCCGCGTGCGCTGGCTGTTGGTGCGTCGGAGTACGGTTCGCTTGGTCCTTGCGGCTCATGGGATCCATCCCGTGGCTGAGTCGTCCTCTGTTTGAGCTTGTGCTCTGACTCACTCGTCCTGCGGCTGACTGGTCCTCTTGCTGACTTGTCCCCGTGCTGGTGACGTGCGCCCAGATGCGTGCCTTGTGTCGCGGCGCGCGCCGCGCGCGCCGTCCTTGTGCCAACAACGACTCACACATTGCGCCGTTTGAGGCTAGCGCACCATGTTGCATTGCAACAACCCGACATTTGTCGGCAAGGGCCGGGCGCGCCATCTCGCTCGCGCCTATTGGCCGCTCTGCGCGGAGCCACCACCTGGCGTTTCGTTCGGGCGCCGGGGCTGATAACTTGAATGGTTCTCGATGGCCTCGACGAGATCGAGGGGCGTGCCGTCCAAGAGGCTCATGTTGATGGCGAGCAGTGGCTGGCGGAAGAAACGCGAGAAGAAGCGATGCAAAGCCCCCGTGAGCGGATTTGCGGGGCTGTAGTAGCGCTCGGGATCATCGACGATAAGACCGACAAACAGATTCTCCTGCCCGCCGCCGAACTTGCCAAAGAGCCTCAGTCGCGCGCCCTCGTAGCTGGAAAAAAGCCGAATTCCGCGAATGGCGAGCCAAGGCACCGGGGCACGCATCAGGCGGCGGTCCCTGACGCCTTGGGCATCAACCACCACCACCGGCTCGCCCCGAAACCATTCGCGGCCAACAAAGAGGACAAATGCCAAGGCGATGAGCACAAGCATGCCCCAATAGGCCCATTCGCCTTGGCCAAACAGGCCCAAGTGCGCCAGGACTGTTGCAATTGCCAGAAAGAACACCGCACCGACATAGAACAGCGCAAGCACCCCCTTGTGATAACGAAAGGCAACGGCGCCCCTCTCAAGCGCACTTTGAGGATCCGCTTTTGACGGTTTCAAAGACCCTCCATGTCTGTGCGTCCTCAACTCAGTTGCGGACGCGACGTGTCGCCTGCCTTCTTGCGTCTCGCGCCTGCCTTCTTGCCTCTCGCGCCTGCCATCCTCACGTCATGCCCAAGTCAAGTGGCCCGGCTCAGAGTAGCAACACGCAGGGACGACAAGGTCGCGCTCTCCTTCTCCCTTCTGGCCTCTGACTTCTGGCTTCAGGCTTCCGGTTCAGGCTTCCGGTTTCACGTTTCCGTCCTTCGGCCCGCATAGCGTGCGGTGTCGTCGAGCTCTTCCTCGATGCGTATGAGCTGGTTGTATTTGGCGAGCCGCTCTGAGCGGCTGAGCGAGCCGGTCTTGATCTGCCCTGCGCCCGTAGCCACGGCGAGGTCGGCGATCGCCGCATCCTCGGTCTCGCCCGAGCGGTGTGAGATGATGGTCCGGTAGCCGTTCGTCTGCGCCACACGGACGGCATCGAGTGTCTCGCTCAAGGTGCCGATCTGGTTGATCTTGACGAGAATGGCATTGGCGACGCCTTTCTCGATCCCTTCCTGGAGACGGCGGCTGTTGGTGACAAAGAGATCGTCGCCGACGAGTTGCAGCTTGTCGCCGAGTGCTGTCGTCAGTGCCTTCCACCCCTCCCAGTCATCCTCGGCCATGCCGTCCTCGATGGAGACGATTGGGTAGCGCGAGACGAGCTGCTCGTAATACTGCACGAGCCCGGCCGCATCGAGTGTCTTTCCTTCACCGGCGAGCTTGTAGGTGCCGCTCTCAAAAAGCTCGCTTGCCGCCACATCGAGGGCGATCTGCACCTCATCGCCCGGCCTATAGCCCGCCGCCTCGATCGCCTTCATCAGAAGATCGAGCGCCGCCTTGCTCGATGGGAGATCGGGTGCAAAGCCGCCCTCATCGCCAACATTCGTCGCATGGCCCGCGTCCTTTAGCGCCCTGGCAAGTGCGTGAAAGATCTCGGCCCCCATGCGGATCGCCTCGCGGCAACTGGGCGCGCCCACGGGCATGATCATGAACTCCTGGATGTCGATGCCGTTGTCGGCATGCGCCCCGCCGTTGATGATGTTCATCATCGGCACCGGCAGCACATGCGCCGCCGCACCGCCGAGATAGCGATAGAGCGGCAGACCGCGCGCCTCGGCCGCCGCCTTGGCGACCGCCAGCGAGACGCCCAAGATGGCATTGGCGCCAAGACGCGACTTGTTCTCGGTGCCGTCGAGCGTGCACATGACGGCATCGATGCGGCGCTGCTCCTCGGCATCCATGCCGCCGATGGCATCGAAAATCTCGCCATTGACGGCTTCGACGGCCTTCCGAACCCCCTTGCCGCCATAGCGGCTGCCGCCGTCGCGCAACTCGTGGGCCTCGTGGGCGCCCGTCGAGGCGCCCGAGGGCACGCCCGCGCGGCCCATGGAGCCGTCCTCAAGAACGACATCGACCTCGACGGTCGGGTTGCCGCGGCTGTCGAGGATTTCGCGGGCGATGATATCGACGATGGCGGTCATGACTGGATGCCCCCGGTGCGGGTTGGTCTCGCCCGCCTTTTAGCCGACCGGCCCGCCGGTTGAAAGGGGCTGTTTTGTTACCCGGTCGAGGGCCACC
>WGBL01000058.1 GCA_015494375.1 Hyphomicrobiales bacterium
GCCTATATTCTGACCAAGGAGGAGGGCGGGCGCCATACGCCGTTCTTTTCCAATTATCGTCCGCAGTTCTATTTCCGCACCACCGACGTGACGGGCGTTGTCAAGCTGCCCGAGGGCACGGAGATGGTGATGCCGGGCGACAATGTGACGATTGAGGTCGAGCTCATTCAGCCCATTGCCATGGAGGAGGGGCTGCGCTTTGCCATCCGCGAGGGCGGCCGTACCGTGGGCGCAGGCGTCGTCGCCAAAATCATCGAGTAGGCAATAGCAACAAAGAGGAGCGTCCAAAGGGACGCTCCTTACTTTTGGGAAGCTTTGAGGTCCTTTGAAAGGTTGGGTTGCGGTCATGCAGAGTCAAAACATTCGCATTCGCCTCAAGGCGTTCGATCATCGCGTGCTCGATGCCTCGACGCGCGAAATCGTCAATACCGCCAAGCGGACGGGCGCCGAAGTGCGCGGGCCCATACCTCTGCCGACAAGGATCGAAAGGTTTACCGTCAACCGCTCGCCTCATATCGACAAGAAAAGCCGCGAGCAGTTCGAGATGCGCACCCACAAGCGGCTGCTCGACATTGTCGACCCGACGCCGCAGACGGTCGACGCGCTCATGAAGCTCGATCTCGCCGCCGGTGTGGATGTGGAAATTAAGTTGTAGCGAATAGTGAGTAGCGAATAGCGAATAGGGAATAGTGAGTACTGAATAGCGAATAGGGAATAGGGACCGGGCAAGGCGATTGCTTGAGTAATTTGGACTGCGGGTTGGTTAGTGCTGAGGCGCTAAGGCCCCATTGTGACACAGAGGAACGACCGATGCGGTCAGGCGTGATAGCGCAAAAACTGGGCATGACCCGAATCTTCACCAAGGACGGGGAGCACATCCCCGTCACGGTCTTGAAGATCGACAATTGCCAGGTCATCGCCCAGCGCACCGAGGACAAGCACGGCTACACCGCGCTGCAACTGGGCGCAGGCCGAGCCAAGGTGAAGAACGTCACCAAACCCATGCGGGGCGTCTTCGCCCAGGCCCGTGTCGAGCCCAAGCGCAAGATTGTCGAGTTCCGCGTGAGCCCCGACAACCTCATCGAAGTGGGCGCCGAAATCACGCCCGATCATTTCGTCCCCGGCCAGCGGGTGGATGTGACGGGCACCAGCATCGGCAAGGGCTTTGCCGGCGCCATGAAGCGACACAACTTCGGCGGCCTGCGCGCGTCGCACGGTGTCTCGATCAGCCACCGCTCCCACGGCTCGACAGGCCAGTGCCAGGACCCGGGCAAGGTGTTCAAGGGCAAGAAGATGGCCGGCCACATGGGCGCACGGCGCGTCACAACCCAGAACCTCGAGGTGGTGAGGGCCGATGTCGCGCGCGGGCTTTTGCTGATCAAAGGGGCAGTGCCGGGCGCCAGGGGCGGCTGGGTGCTCGTGCGCGACGCCATCAAGAAGCCGCTGCCCGACGACGCGCCGCGTCCTGGTGCGTTTCGTGCGCCCGCAACGGGTGACGACGATGCGAAAGTGGCAAAGGGTGAAGCTGCGATCGAAGCCGAGACCAAAGGCGAAGCGGCGGCCGAGGGAGCAGGCGCTGCTGAAGCCGAGGGAGGCGCACAATGAAGGCCGAGGTGACGACACTCGATGCCGAGAAGGCCGGTGCGATCGAGCTTCCCGATGCCATCTTCGGGCTCGAGCCACGGGTGGACATTCTCCATCGCATGGTGCGCTATCAGCTCGCCAAGCGCCGCGCCGGCACCCATGCCACCAAGGATCGCTCCCAGATCCGTGGCACGGGCGCCAAGATGTATCGCCAGAAGGGCACCGGCCGGGCCCGCCACGGCGACCGCAAGGTGCCCCAATTCCGCGGCGGCGGCAAAGCCTTCGGCCCCAAGCCGCGCAGCCACGCCATCGGTCTGCCCAAACGGGTGCGGGCGCTGGCCTTGCGCCATGCGCTCTCGGCCAAGGCACGGGCGGGCGAGCTTGTGGTCCTCGACAAGGCGGAGTTGGCTGCCCCCAAGACGGCGGACCTCGCTAAGCGGTTCGCCAAGCTCGGGCTCGGCTCGGCCCTCATCGTTGATGGCGCCGAGATCGACGACAACTTTGCGCTTGCCGCGCGCAATTTGGTGGGCATCGATGTGCTGCCCGTCCAGGGGCTCAATGTCTATGACATCTTGCGGCGCGAGAAGCTGGTGCTGACGCGAAAGGCCATTGCGGCCATCGAGGCCCGGTTTGCCGGCAAGACCCACGGGAAGGGTGGCGCCGAGAAGGTGGAGGCGCGCGGCTGAGGCGGCTGAGAGCGAGGCGCGACTGCACGATTGACGGCGAGGCGCGCGGCCAAACCGGGGACCACGCCCAGACCGGGATTGAGCATTGTGAGGCTTTGAGGCAGCGGGTGGGACGATGACCGAGGTGAGAGCGGGTCGGTCGATGAGCGGAGTAAGAGCGGGTAGGTCGATGAGCGGAGCCGAAGCGGGTGGGACAAATGACCGAAGCGGAAGCCTATGACGTCATCCTGGCGCCCGTGATCACCGAGAAGGCGACGGAGGCGTCCGAGCACAACAAGGTGGTCTTCCGGGTTGCCAAGAAGGCCACCAAGCCCGAGATCAAGGCCGCGGTTGAGCTCCTGTTCAAGGTCAAGGTCAAGGCCGTCAACACCTTGAACCGCAAGGGCAAGACCAAGCGCTTTCGCGGCCGGGTGGGCCGGCAGAGCGATGTCAAGAACGCCATTGTGACCCTCGAGGAGGGGCACACGATCGATGTGACCACAGGGCTGTGAGGGCGCCTCGGCCGGGGGCTGGTGTGGGTGCGAGATTTCGGCGAGCCGGGAAGCGACGGCGCGTAACGGATTCGGTGGAGCCGGGAACTGGTGGCGAGTAAGGAAACTGCTGGGGCCGGGAAACGGCGGCGAGACGAAACGGCGGTGTGAGTGTGGGATTTGGAAATGCGAGAGGCGCGGGGCTTGATGGTGTGAGCCCCCGCGGTGCGCGGAGCCGAAGGTCGAGACGAGATGGCGCTGAAATCATACAAACCGACAACGCCGAGCCGGCGCGGGCTCATACTGGTCGACCGCAGCCAGCTCTCGAAGGAAAAGCCCGTCAAGCATCTGACCGAGGGGCTGACCAAGAAGGGTGGGCGCAACAACACCGGTCGCATCACGGCGCGCCGGCGCGGGGGCGGGCACAAGCGGCGCTATCGGATGATCGATTTTCGTCGCCGCAAGTTCGATGTCCCGGCGACGGTCGAGCGGCTCGAGTACGACCCCAACCGAACCGCCTTCATTGCGCTTATACGTTATCAGGACGGCGAGCAGTCCTATATTCTTGCGCCGCAGCGACTGGCGGTGGGCGACACGGTGATCTCGGGCGAGCGCGTCGACGTCAAGCCGGGCAACGCTATGCCCATGCGCAACATGCCCATCGGCACCATCATCCACAACGTGGAGATGAAGCCCGGCAAGGGCGGCCAGATCGCGCGCGCGGCCGGTGCCTATGTGCAGCTCGTCGGCCGCGATGCGGGCTATGCCATTCTGCGCCTCAACTCGGGCGAGATGCGCATGGTGCGCGCCGAATGCATGGCAACGGTCGGCGCGGTGTCGAACCCCGACCATGCCAACATCAAGCTCGCCAAGGCGGGTCGCAGGCGCTGGCTCGGCAAACGTCCGGCGGTCCGCGGTGTCGCCATGAACCCGGTCGATCACCCGCATGGCGGCGGTGAGGGCAAGAGCTCGGGCGGGCGCCATCCGGTCACCCCCTGGGGGCAGCCGACCAAGGGCAAACGGACACGACGCAATCGCGCGAGCGACCGTCTCATCATCCGCTCGCGCCACTTGAAGAAGAAGCGATAAGACAAGAAGAAGCCAAGAAACCTGGATGAAAGGGTGAGCAGGCGCCATGGCACGCTCGGTTTGGAAAGGCCCGTTTGTTGACGGCTATCTCTTGAAGAAGGCCGAAAAGGCGCGCGAGTCGGGCCGCAAGGAGGTGATCAAGATCTGGTCGCGGCGCTCGACGATCCTGCCCCAGTTCGTCGGCCTGACGTTTGGTGTCCACAACGGCCGCAAGCACATTCCGGTTCTCGTGACCGAAGACATGATCGGCCACAAGTTCGGCGAGTTTGCGCCGACCCGCACCTACTACGGCCATGCCGCCGATAAGAAGGCGCGGCGAAAGTAGAGCGCTGAGAGGAGAGAGCGAGGAAAGAGCGATGGGCAAGCCCAAACGCGAGCGGCGGCTGGCCGACAACGAGGCCATGGCGGTGGCGCGCAATCTGCGCGTCAGCCCGCAAAAGCTCAACCTCGTGGCGGCCACCATCCGCGGCAAGCCGGTGGAGAAGGCGCTCGCCGAGCTCACCTTCAGCCGCAAGCGGATCGCCCGCGACGTCAAGAAGACGCTCGAATCGGCGGTCGCCAATGCCGAGAACAACCATGACCTCGATGTCGATGCCCTCGTCGTCGCCGAGGCCTATGTGGGCAAGAATCTGGTGCTCAAGCGGATAAGGCCGCGCGCGCGTGGCCGCGCGGCGCGCATCTTCAAGCCCTTCTCGCAGTTGACCATCGTCGTGCGCGAAAAGAACGCGGAGGTCATTTCAGAGGGCGCCGGCCAGTCGCAAGGAGCAAGCTGATGGGACAGAAGGTCAACCCCGTGGGGCTCCGCCTCGGCATCAACCGGACATGGGATTCGCGCTGGTTCGCTGAAAAGGGCGAGTACGGCAAGCTTTTGCGCGAAGACATGCGCATCCGCGAGCACATCATGAAGTCGCGCCGCGCAGCGGGCATCGCCAAGGTGGTGATCGAGCGGCCGCACAAGAAGTGCCGGGTGACGGTGCACACCGCCCGCCCCGGCATTCTCATCGGCAAAAAGGGCGCCGATATCGAAAAGTTGCGCAGCCAGCTTGCCAAATACACAGACAGCGAGGTGCACCTCAATATCGTCGAGATCAGAAAACCCGATGTCGATGCAACCCTGGTCGCCGAAGGCATCGCCCAACAGCTCGAGCGCCGGGTGGCCTTTCGCCGGGCCATGAAGCGCGCGGTGCAGTCGGCCATGCGCGCGGGCGCACTCGGGGTTCGGATCAATTGCGCCGGCCGGCTCGGCGGCGCCGAGATCGCGCGCACCGAATGGTATCGCGAGGGCCGCGTGCCACTCCATACCC
>WGBL01000059.1 GCA_015494375.1 Hyphomicrobiales bacterium
CACCCGGATGAGGCCGATGCCGCCGTCGGCGGTCACGACATCGATGGCGCTGGCCCCGGCATCGATGGCGTTCTCGACGAGCTCCTTGACGACACTCGCCGGGCGCTCGATGACTTCGCCCGCAGCGATCCGGTTGATGGTCTCGGGCGGTAGTTGGCGGATGCGAATGGTCATGGGGCGCTTCCTGCGTGCGTTCCCTTGCAAACTAGCTCTCCAAGATCTGGCGCGCCAGCCGCTTGCCCGCCTCCACCGCCGGCTGATCGAAGGGATCGACGCCGAGGAGATGGGCGGCGAGGATCGTCTCGAGCATGAAATGCATAACGAGCGCGCCCATCGCCGCTTCGTCGAGTGTGGTGGCCTCGAATGTGCGCACCGGGCGGCCGGCATCCCTGAGCGCGCGGGCAACGCCCTCGGCCTCGGCAGCGACCAGCGCCCCCACCGTTTGCCCGCCAAGATAAGGCACACCCGCGCGCGCCGCGAGGGCGGCATCGAGGGGCTGCGCACCCGCCGCTTCGCCATCGTTGCCGAGGCGCACAAAGGTGATGAGATGGTCGCGCGGGCCGTCCATATAGAGCTGCAACTGCGAATGCTGATCGAGGGGCCCGAGTGCGGCCACGGGTGTGGTGCCGCGCCCCCCCTTGCCGAGGCTCTCGCCCCAGAGCTGGGCATACCAGTGGGCAAAGCGCGCGAGCCGGTCGGCATAGGGCATCATCACCGAGACACGAATGCCCCGCTCCTCGGCAAGGCCGATTTGCAAGGCGGCACCGACGGCGGGCGCCAGCGCCTCGGGCGTCTTTGCGTTGAGCAAGTCCTCGACGACCACCCGCGCGCCGGCGCGGACGGCCTTCACATCGACGCCGCGGGCAAGCGCGGGCAGCAGCCCGACATTGGTGAGGACCGAATAGCGGCCGCCGATCCCGGGGTGGTGATCGAGTATGCGCACGCCCTCGGGCTCAAGCAGCGCCCTCAGGCCATTGGGCTTGCCGGTTGCGGGTGGATCGCTGATGGCGAGCATCTGCCGAGCGAGTCGCGCCCCAAGCCCCGCGCCACGCAGCGCCTCCATTGCGGCAATCGTCTGGGCGAGCGTCTCGGGTGTGTTGCCCGACTTCGAGATGACCACAAAGCGCGTGCTTTCGAGGTCGAGGCGCTGGAGCGCCCGGGCGAGGGTGCGGGCGTCGAGGTTGTCGTAAAAGCGGGTGCGCGGGCGGCCCGATTGCCCTGTGAGGGCATCGCCCGGAATGTTCCAGCCGGCAAACCCCGCAAGCATCTGGCCGCCGAGTGACGAGCCGCCGGTGCCGAAAAAGACGATTGTGCGCGCACCTTCGCTAAGCTGGGCGAGCGCCTCTTCTGCTTCGCTGATGTCATCCTCGGCCTCGGGGATGCGCAGAAGCGCGAGCGTGTCATTTTCATAGTGGGCCCTGAGGTTTTCGAGTAGAGGGGCGAGGCGCGCAAGGGCCTTCTCGAAGGCGCCATCTGAAAGGCCATGGCCACCTGCGGCCGCGGCCAACGCGCCGCCCACGTCCTGGCGCCAGGGCCCGCTCGTCGTCTCATGCACTAGGGTCAATGGCCACTCCGAACGCCTCTTGTGTCTGGCTTCGGCCGATACCTCTCCTCAGAGAAAGAGAGTTCCTCAGCGAAATGACAGTCCTCTCCAGCAGTCTCCAAAGCGCATCCCCGAAACTACCTATCCCCCTAATGGCGGAAATGGCGCATGCCGGTAAAGACCATGGCGATGCCGGCGGCGTTCGCGGCGGCGATCACCTCCTCGTCGCGGATCGAGCCGCCCGGCTGGATGACGGCGCTCACCCCCACCGAGGCTGCCTGCTCGAGACCGTCGGCAAAGGGGAAGAAGGCATCGGACGCCATCACCGAGCCCTTGAGCGCGAGCCCCGCATGCTCGGCCTTGATTGCGGCAATGCGCGCCGAGTTGACCCGGCTCATTTGCCCCGCGCCGACGCCCACCGTCTGGCCCGCCTTGGCGTAGACAATGGCATTGGACTTGACGAATTTCGCCACCTTCCAGGCGAACAGCAAGTCCGCCATCTCGTCATCGCTCGGGGCGCGCTCGGTCACCACCTCGAGCTTGTCGTAAAGGGCAAGGTCGGCTTCCTGGACGAGGAGCCCGCCCGTTATTTTCTTGAAGTCGAGCCGTGGCGCGGGCGTCGCCGGCCAAGGGCCACAGACGAGCAGGCGCACATTCTTTTTCTTCGCAACCGCGGCCGCAGCCGCCTCGCTCACCTCGGGCGCGATGATCACCTCGACGAACTGCCTCTCGACGATGGCCGCAGCCGTCTCCTCATCGAGCGGGCCGTTGAAGGCGATAATGCCGCCAAAGGCCGACTCGGGATCGGTGGCAAAGGCCCGCTCGTAGGCCTCGAGGTGTGACTTGCCGAGCGCCACGCCGCACGGGTTGGCGTGCTTGACGATGACACAGGCCGGGCCTTCCTTGGCGACATCGAACTGCTTGATGCATTCGAGCGCGGCATCGGTGTCGGCGATGTTGTTGAAAGAGAGCTCTTTGCCCTGGAGTTGGCGGGCGGTGGCGACAGATGCCTCGGGTGCGCCAGTGTCGGGCGCCCTCGTCCCCGTATAAAAGGCCGCCTGCTGGTGCGGGTTCTCGCCATAGCGCATGGCCTGGGCTTTCTGGAACTGGACGGTGAAGGTCTGTGGGAAGCCCTGCGCTTTGCCCTCCGGGCTCTCGATGATCGCCCCCAGCCAATTGGAGATCGCGCCATCGTAGCGGGCCGTCAGCGCAAAGGCCTTTTGCGCCATGGCGCGGCGGAACTTGGCACAAGTAGCGCCCTCATGTCGGTCCATGTCTGCGAGCAGCTTGTCATAGTCGGCGGGATCGACGATCACCGTTACATGGGCATGGTTCTTGGCCGCCGCCCGGATCATGGCGGGCCCGCCGATGTCGATGTTCTCGATTACCTCGGCGAAATCGGCGCCTCTGGCAACCGTCTCCTCGAAGCGATAGAGGTTGACGACCAGGAGGTCGATCATCGCAATGCCGTGGGCCTCGGCGGCAGCCATGTGCTCCTTGTTGTCGCGCAGCGCCAGTAGCCCGCCATGCACCCTGGGATGGAGTGTCTTGAGGCGGCCGTCCATCATCTCGGGAAAGCCCGTAAGATCGGCGACGTCGCGCACCGTGAGCCCGGCATCGCGCAACGCCCGCGCCGTGCCGCCGGTCGAGATGATCTCGACGCCGCGTTCGCTGAGCGCCCGGCCGAGCGCGCCGAGCCCCGTTTTGTCCGAGACCGAGATGAGCGCCCGGCGGATGGGCGCGGGAGCCGTGGTCATATTGGATTGTCCTCGTTTTCGCTACTCTTTACCTGCTCTGGCTCGCCACCGATGGGCCAAGCTGGCCTAGCACGAATGGCGCGCGAGCCCAATGCTTGGGGGCCCGTCTTCCACGCGATAATTCTACGCAATCAGCCGCTTGCGGCCCGGCCCTTCTTATCGGGATCGGGCGGATTGCCGCCTTGTGTGCGCAGCGCCTCGATGAGGAGTGCCATATCGAGGGGCGGCGGGCGCTCGAACCTGAGGCGGTCTTGCGTGATCGGATGGCGAAAGCCGAGCACCGCGGCATGGAGTGCCTGGCGCCCGAGCGCATTGAGTGCCTCGCGCGCCACAGTGGCGAGGCGCCGCGCGCTCGCGCGAAAGCCCGCGCCATAGAGCGGATCGCCAAGGAGCGGATGGCCGATATGGGCCGTATGGGCGCGAATCTGATGTGTGCGCCCCGTCTCGAGCCGGCAGCGAATGAGGCTCGCCACAGTGCGCCCGCCCTCTCCCGCAAAGGTCTCGATCACCTCGTAGTGGGTGACCGCCCGCCGTCCGCCTTCCCGAGCGACCGCCATGCGGGTGCGGTTGCCTGGAGCGCGCGCGAGCGGCGCGTCGATGGTGCCCGTGGGGCGGGGCAACGCCCCCCAGACAAGGGCCAGATAGCTCCGCTCGAGCCCCTTGGCCTTGCCGTGGGCGGCGAACTGGGCCGCGAGCCCCTTGTGAGCTTCATCGGTCTTGGCCACCACCAGGAGGCCCGAGGTGTCCTTGTCAAGCCGATGGACGATGCCGGGCCGGCGCACCCCCCCGATCCCCGAAAGGCTGTCGCCACAGTGGTGAAGGAGCGCATTGACGAGCGTCCCCTTCCAGTGGCCCGCCCCGGGGTGGACCACAAGCCCCGCGGGTTTGTCGATGACGATGAGGTGCGCGTCCTCGTAGACGACATCGAGGGCAATGGGCTCGGGGCGTGGCATGGCGGGCGCGGCCGGGGGAATGCGCACCTCATAGCATTGGCCGGGCGCAACGCGCGTGTCGGGCGCGGCGACGATCTCGCCGGCGCATCTCACCTCGCCCGCCTTAATGAGCGCCTTGAGGCGGGAGCGGCTCAATCCCTCAAGCCGGCCCGCCAGAAAGCGGTCGAGCCGCTCGCCGGCTTCCGTTGCGGCGACGGTCAGGCTATGGGTTTGGGCCTCTGGCTCGCTCATGGCTGACATGATGCGTGCGCGGCCTTCAAAGGCAAGGGGGCTTGGGAGGGCATGAAAGGAGCCGCGAGCAATAGCGGAGCAAGGCAGGCGTGGGGCGCGAGGAGAGCGCGCAGATAAGGTAATGAGATAATGACAAGAGCGAGGCCATGATGGCTGAGACACCGAACCCGGACGAGCCCCTGAAAAGCAGCGTCATGACACCGCGTCAGGTGCGCATTCTCAAGGTCGTCGTCATCGTCATGGGCGTGATGCTGATTGCAGGCTTCGGTCTCGTCATCGCAACCATCGTCTATCAGGCGACACAATTGGCCAAGCCCGCCGCTGCTCCCGGGGCGGACAGGCCGCAGGCTGGCCGGATTGCGCCCAGGGAGCTGGGCAGGGTTGGTGGCAACCTCCGTCGCCTCGTCGAGCGCGAGGCCATCCCCCTGCAAGCCAAGTTGATCTCGAGCAACATGGCGGGCGATCGCCTGGTGCTCATCTTCGAGAGCGCCCGGGGGGTTCATGTCGTCGCCCTCGACCTCGCCCGTTGGCGACTGGAGGGCGTTGCCCACTTCGAGAAACAAGTCGAGGGACAGGGGGCGTCGCGAGGCACTGCGCGCGATTGACAACGGGCGCATTCGGCGGTATGCGCGCCCTTTATTGCTATTGTGCCGGGCCGCGTTGTTCCCATTGTTTTCCGATCGCGATTGCTCGCTCTCTGCGGCTCGTGCACCAAGAGGCGCTGTCCGAGGCCCCTCAACAGAGCCCACGACGAGCAAAAGCGCGCATCACGCGCTCGCCCGCTCGCTTGGTGTGGTGACAAGTCCACAAGCGATGCGCACGCTCGCTTGCGGCGCCGAAGGACGCGAAAGCCGAGAACCGAGAGCCAAGATCAGGAGCCGGGCCCCATGTATGCGGTCATCAAGACGGGCGGCAAGCAATACCGCGTCGCCCCCAATGACGTCATTGAGATCGAGAAGCTTGCAGGCGAGGTGGGCGAGACGATCGCGTTCGATGAGGTGTTGCTGGTGGGCGGCGATGGCGAGCTGCGGGTCGGCACCCCCACACTCGCGGGCGCCCATGTCGCCGCCGAGATCGTGGCGCAGGGGCGCGGGCCCAAGATCATCGTGTTTAAGAAAAAGCGGCGCAAGAATTATCGCCGCAAGAAGGGCCATCGCCAGGAGCTGACGACCGTTCGCATCACCGAAATCGTGCTTGACGGCCAGAGGCCCGCGCCAAAAAAGGAGCCCGCCAGGCGGAAGGCTTCCGAGGAGGCCAAGCCAAGCCCCGAGACCGCCAAGACGGCTGAGAGCACCGAGACCGCCAAGAAGGCCGAGACGACGACCGCCGCGCTCTTCGAGCGTCCGGCGGGCGAGCCCGATGATCTCACCAAGATCAAGGGCGTGGGGCCTGTGATCGTCAAGAAGCTACATGACCTCGGAATCATCACCTTCGACCAGATCGCGAACCTCACCCCCGAGCAGATCGCAGAGGTGGACAAACGCCTCAACTTCAAGGGCCGGATTGAGCGCGAGGACTGGATCGGACAGGCCAAGAAGCTGGCCAGAGGCGAGGACGGCTAGCGAGGGGCCCACAGGTGGCCGGGCAGCCCTTTGCCGAAGCCAGCGCGATGAACGGATTAGTGCCTATAAATGGATTAATACCTATAAATTGAGCGGCGCGCCCGACGAGGGCACAGCACAGAAGCGAGGGCGCAGCGAGGGAGCTAAGAGATGGCACACAAGAAAGCAGGCGGCTCGTCGCGCAACGGCCGCGACTCCATCGGCCGGCGCCTGGGCGTCAAGAAGTTCGGCGGCGAGAAGGTCAAGGCCGGCAACATCATCGTTCGCCAGCGCGGCACCAAATGGCACCTCGGCGAGGGCGTGGGGCTCGGCAAGGACCACACCATTTTTGCGCTCCGCGATGGCAACGTCCAGTTCAAGACCCGCAGGGGCGGCAAGGTCTACGTTTCGGTGGTGGCGCCCGGAGAGTAGGGGGTTGAGAGCGCCATCGCGGCACCTCCGCGACTAGGGCGAGATCGCCGAACGCGTTTGTCGCCACCATCGCCGTCGCCACCACCGCTATCGCGGCGCCTCCATGTCCAGGCCTCCATGTCCAGGGAGGGCGGCGGGGACCATGACCACCATCGAGACCGAGCGGCTCGTCTTGCGCTCCCTCGAGGCAAGCGATGCGGCGCGCATCGCCGAGCTCGTCGGCGATCGCGATGTGGCGCGCATGACAGGCCGTGTGCCCTGGCCCTACAGCCAGAAGGATGCCGAGCGGTGGATCGCCAGAACGGCGGAGGAGAAGGTGATAGCCCGCGCCATCGAGCATGATGGCATGCTCATCGGCTGCATCGGTTTCTCGCCGCGCGGCGAGGGGCATGGCGAGCTCGGCTACTGGATCGGCAAGCCCTATTGGGGCCAGGGCTATGCCAGCGAGGCGGTCGGCGCGATGCTCGAGATCGTTTTCGCCGACCCCAAGATCGAGCTTGTTCGTGCCGGCCACTTTGCCGACAATCCCGCATCGGGACGCGTGCTCAGCAAACACGGCTTTGTTTTTGCCGGCATTCGCTCGTTGTGGTCGGAGGCGCGCAAGCTCGAGGTCAGCACACTCGACTATGAATTGACCCGCGCCCGCTGGCAGCGGCGTCGCGATGCTCGAGGGCCCGCTGCCCGAGGGAAGGCTGGCTGAAGCGCGCCTGAGCGATCCGCCAGCCGGAGCCTTGCGGTTCGGCCCGCTTGCCGGCACGACGCCGGGGAGAGAGGACGCCAGGGAGAGACCACAACGCCAGAACCAGAAGCAGAAGGCGCAAAGTCGTCATGAAGTTTCTCGACCAGGCCAAGATCTATGTCCGCGCCGGCGACGGGGGGGCGGGCTGTCTTTCCTTCCGGCGCGAGAAATTCGTCGAGTTCGGCGGGCCCGATGGCGGCGACGGCGGCCGTGGCGGCGATGTCTGGGCGGAGTGTGTCGACAACCTCAATACGTTGATCGACTTCCGCTATCAGCAGCATTACAAGGCCGGGCGGGGCGGCCATGGCATGGGCCGCAACCGCACCGGAAAATCGGGCCGCTCCATCACCATCAAGGTGCCGCCCGGCACCCAGATCTATGCCGAGGACAACAAGACGCTGATCGCCGATCTGGTCGAGCCGGGCCAGCGTGTCCTGCTTGCCAAGGGCGGCAAGGGGGGCTTTGGTAATGCCCATTTCAAGTCATCGACCAACCAGGCGCCGCGGCGGGCCAATCCGGGCGCGCCCGGCGAGGAGGCGACGCTCTGGCTGCGCCTCAAGCTCATTGCCGATGCCGGCCTCGTGGGCCTTCCCAATGCCGGCAAGTCGACCCTGCTTGCCCGCGTGAGTGCTGCGCGGCCCAAGGTTGCGGACTATCCATTCACCACCCTTCATCCGGTGCTCGGGGTCGTGGCGCGGGGTGGCCCCCAGGCGATCCGGGACGCGGTCGATGACACCTTTGTGCTCGCGGATATTCCGGGGCTCATTGCCGGAGCGCATGAGGGCGCGGGGCTCGGCGACCGCTTTCTCGGCCACCTCGAGCGCTGCCGGGTGCTCATTCACCTCATCGATGCCACCGGGCCCGATCCCATTGCCGCCTATCGCACGGTGCGAGGCGAGCTCGCGGCCTATGGCGCGGGGCTTGCCGCGCGGCCTGAGATCGTGGCGCTCAGCAAATGCGACGCACTCAGCGACGAGGCGATCCGTGAGCAATCGCGCGCATTGGCGGGCGAGATCGGGCGCCCGCCCCACGCCATCTCGGCCGTCTCGGGCCGCGGCCTCGATGCGCTGATGAACGAGGTGGCCGAGATCATTCAAGACGCGCGCAGTAGCGAGAGTTCCAGAGAAAAAGAATATGACAAGAACCGGCGCACAACGGTCAACGACGCTCACGAATGCCGCTGATGCGCCGCTGACGAATGCCCCTGACATGACGGCCATGAAGGTCGAGCTGTTGCGAGGCCAACGCTTCGCAACCCCGATGCGAAGGGCGAATATGGGGACGGCGAGTACGGTTTCGGGACGATTTCAAGACGAGAGCATCCTTGACGCTCGCCCCATGCGCAACTGAGCCTGAGCCTGAGAATGCGGAAGGAATGGACAGACGCCCGGCGCCTCGTCGTCAAGATCGGCTCATCGCTCCTCATTGAGCCGGAAAGGGGGACGCTCAAGTCGAACTGGCTGCGCACTCTGGCCCAGGACATCGCCGCGCTTGCCGGCGAAGGGCGCGAGATCCTTGTGGTCTCCTCGGGCGCCATTGCCCTCGGCCGGCGGGCGCTCGGCCTTGCGCCGGGGCGGCTGCGGCTCGAGGAAAGCCAGGCCTCGGCCGCCGTCGGCCAGGTGGCGCTCGCCCACGGCTATGAGGCGCTCTTCCGCGAGGAGGGGCTGGTCACCGCCCAGGTGCTCCTGACGCTCGGCGACACCGAGGAGCGGCGCCGTTATCTCAATGCCCGCAGCACCATCCAGACGCTCTTCAAGCTCGGCGTGGTGCCCATCGTCAACGAGAACGATACGGTCGCCACCTCCGAAATCCGCTATGGCGACAACGATCGGCTGGCGGCGCGGGTCGCAACCATGATGAGCGCCCATCTGCTGGTTGTCCTCTCCGACGTGGATGGGCTCTATACCGCACCCCCGGGCGCCAACAAGGAGGCCCACCGTATCGATGAGGTGCGCGCGATCACCCCCGAGATCGAGGCGCTCGCAGGCGCCACGGGCACCGACTACGGCAGCGGCGGCATGGTGACCAAGATCGAGGCGGCCAAGATCGCCACCGCCGCAGGCACCCATATGGTGATCACCAGCGGGCGCCGCGATCACCCCTTGCGGGCCCTCGGCGAAGGGGCACCGGCGACATGGTTCCCGGCGCGGGGCGACCCCATTGCCGCGCGCAAGCGCTGGATCGGCGGCGCCCTCGAGACCAAGGGTGCGCTCACCATTGATGCCGGGGCGGTGGCCGCACTCGGGCGCGGCAAAAGCCTTTTGCCCGCAGGTGTCGTGGCCATCGAGGGGCGCTTTGCCCGCGGTGATGCCGTGGCCATCCGCGGGCCCGACGGCCGCGAGATCGGCCGCGGCCTTGTCGCCTACGATTCACAGGACGCCGGGCGCATCGTGGGGCGCAAGAGTGGTGAAATCGCCCGCATTCTCGGCTATGAAGGCCGCGCCGAGATCATCCACCGCGACGACATGAGCCTCAACCTCAAAGGGAGCTAGAGCCATGGCAGCCACCGCGAAGCCGGCCGCTGCGCCTGCCAAACATTCGATGCCTACGTCGCCCGCGCCAGAGCCCGCGCCCACGACGCAGACGCCTGAGCCCGCGCTGGCGGCAACATTGGCGGCAACGATGCAGGCCATGGGCCAACGGGCGCGTGAGGCGGCGCGCCGGCTTGCGCTTGCCTCGAGTGAGGCGAAAGACACGGCGCTCGGCGAGATGGCCGAGGCGCTGCGCACGCGCCGCGACGAGGTGCTTGCGGCCAATGCGCGCGATGTGGCGGCCGCCGAGGCCAACGGCCGCCCTGCGGCTTTCGTCGATCGCCTGCGCCTTGATCCGAAACGCCTCGAGGCGATTGCAGCGGCACTCGAGGCGATCCGCGCACTTGACGACCCCGTGGGCAACATCATCGCCCAATGGGAGCGGCCCAATGGCCTTCGCATCGCGCGGGTGCGGGTGCCTTTGGGGGTTGTTGGCATCATCTTCGAAAGCCGCCCCAATGTGGTGGCTGATGCCGGCGGGCTGTGCCTCAAGGCGGGCAACGCCGCCATCTTGCGTGCGGGCTCTGACAGCGCCCATTCGGCGCGCGCCATCCATGCCTGCCTCGAGGCAGGGCTCGTTCGAGCGGGCTTGCCCGGGGCGGCGATCCAGCTCGTGCCCGTCACCGATCGCGCCGCCGTCGGAATGATGCTCAAGGGGCTCGACGGCGCCATCGACGTGATTGTGCCGCGCGGCGGCAAAAGCCTCGTCGCCCGCGTCCAGAAAGAGGCGCGGGTGCCCGTTTTCGCCCATCTTGAAGGCATCTGCCACGTCTATGTCGACAGAGCCGCCGACCTCGAGATGGCCAAGGAAATCGTGGTCAACGCCAAGATGCGGCGCCCGGGCATCTGCGGCGCCACCGAGACGCTGCTTGTCGATGCGGGCGCGGCCGAAAGCCATCTTGTGCCCCTCGTCAAGGCGCTTCTCGAGGCGGGCTGCGAGGTGCGGGGCGACGAGGCAGTGCAGGCGGTCGATGCGCGGGTCAAGCCCGCAACGGCAGAGGACTGGGACACCGAGTATCTCGATGCCATCATCTCCGCCCGGCTGGTGGACGGGGTCGAGGGCGCTATTGCGCATATCGCCGCCCACGGCTCCCAGCACACCGACAGCATCGTCACTGAGGATGAGCGCACGGCCGAGCGCTTCTTCCGCGAGGTGGACAGCGCCATCGTCCTGCACAACGCCTCCACCCAGTTCGCCGATGGCGGCGAGTTCGGCATGGGCGCCGAAATCGGCATCGCAACGGGCAAGATGCATGCCCGTGGGCCCGTCGGTATCGAGCAGCTCACGAGCTTCAAATATGTCGTGCGCGGAAGCGGCCAGACCCGGCCCCTCTGAAGGCGCAGCTCCATGAAGCGCCCCTTGAGCGATGCCAGAAATCATTCGTCAGGCTGTCACGGGACCGATGACCCGCTGCGTAGGCGTCGGCGCACCAGCCATGTCATCGTCCGCCTGCCGCCCGCTGCTGCCGGCATGCGCATCGGGCTTCTCGGTGGCTCGTTCAATCCGCCCCATGGCGGGCATCGGATGATCAGCCTCGAGGCCTTGAAGCGGCTTGCGCTCGATCGCATCTGGTGGCTGGTCTCGCCCGGCAATCCGCTCAAGTCACATGCCGATCTGGCGCCGCTCGAGGAGCGCCTCCGGGCCGCCCGCGCGCTCGCCGACCATCCCCGGATCATCCCGACCGCATTTGAGGCGGCGCTCGGCTCGCCCTTCAGCATCAATACGCTCGGGTTCTTGCTGAGGCGTTTCCCGACGGTGCGCTTCGTCTGGCTCATGGGCGCCGACAACCTCGCAGAGTTCCACCGCTGGCGCGACTGGCGGGCAATCTTCGAGAGCGCCCCCATAGCCGTGCTCGATCGCCCCGGCTGGCGCTATCGGGCGCTCGCCTCGCCGGCCGCGCATGCCTTTGAGACAACGCGTCTTGACGAGGGCCACGCCGCAGCGCTCGCCTCTCGGCCGCCACCGGCCTGGCTCTATCTCTCGGGCAAACTCTCGCCGCTTTCCTCGCGCGAGATAAGGGCTGCGAAGCGCTGACACCTGGTATGCCAGCGCGATCGGACTATTGATCTCAACCACGCGGGCGCGCTAAGAAAGGGTTGGAGCGCCCGCTGTTGATGGGGCGCGCGGAGCGTGCACCCGGCCTCCGGCCCGATTTCGGGTGAACAGGAACCCGGGGTGAGCGGGAACCTCGGACGAACAGCACCCAGGAGGGGTTTGGCCCTTGCGGCGTTCAATCGGTTTCTTGCACGCCTTGCACACCGCAATGGTGATTTGCTCACAGCAACGGTGACTCGCCGGTTCATGACTGAAGGAACATCAACACATTGATACGGACAACGGCCAAGGATGCCACCCGTGGCATGCCACAAGTCGAGCTCGTCTACGAAGAGGCGCCCGAGGTGGATTTGCTGGCCTTGGTGACCGCGACGCTCGAGGATGCCAAGGCCGAGGATGTGGTGACCATCGGTCTCGAGGGCAAGTCGACCATTGGCGACCATATGGTGATCGCCTCGGGGCGCTCGGAGCGCCATGTCAACGCGATCGCCGATCGGCTCATCCGCAAGCTCAAAGAGAGGGGCTTCGGCCGCGCACATGTCGAGGGGTTGGCCGAATGCAGCTGGGTGCTGATCGATGCGGGCGATGTCATCATCCACATCTTTCGCCCCGACATCCGCGCCTTCTATAACCTCGAGAAAATGTGGTCGTCACCCCGCCCCGACGAGGTGGAAACCCTTGCGCGGGATTAGCCGGCCGGCAACGTCGGTGCCTCGAACGATCGCTTGGGCGGTCCAGGGCGGCATTAGTGGGGTGGTCGGGGCAGGATTAATCGGATGGTCCAGGGGGCGATTCAGGGTGCGATCCATGGGCCAACACGATGAGGATCACGATCGCCGCCGTCGGTCGACTCAAGACCGGCCCCGAGCGCAGCCTCGCTGAGCACTATCGCGCGCGCGCCGAGGCCATCGGTCGCAGCCAGGCCATCGCCCCCATCGAAATCCTCGAGCGGCCCGAAAGCCGGGCCCGCACAGCGGACTTGCGAAAAGACGAGGAAGCCGAGCGGCTCTTGGCGGCACTCGCCGATGCCGAGCCGAAGGCGAGGGGTGGGGCGAGCAGGCTTGTTGTGCTCGATGAGCGCGGGCGCGCATTCGACAGTGTCGCATTCGCAGAACTCATCAGGCGCTGGCGCGATAATGGTACGCGGCAGCTCTCATTCGCAATTGGGGGGCCCGACGGCCTTGCTAAGGCGGTATGCGCCCAGGGCGACATGCTGCTCTCGCTCTCGGCCATGACACTGCCCCACGCCCTTGCGCGAATCGTTTTGTTGGAGCAACTCTACCGCGCCATGACGATCCTGGCGGGCCATCCTTATCACCGGGCCTGAAATGAGACGACGTGGGGGGCACCGGGAACGCCTTCGGACTGCTGCAGGGTCTTTTGTGGCGGCTCGGTGATAAATCCGCCGTAAATTTGTGCTTTTGAGCGGCGCTGGGGCGGCGTCTGGTTGGGTGGGGTGACATCTGGTTTGGGTAGGCGCTCAGGGACTGCCTGTGGGGCTGGCGTTGGGGCTGGCGGTCGTTTCGCCGTAAGTTGCAACCCGGCTTCCGCGTATGCCCCGCTTATCCCAAAAGTTCGTGGCTCTCCGAGTGACAGGATCTGATGCTTTCGCCAGCAAGATCGAGATCAGAACGAGGCCGGTGCTCTCGCGCTCTGCGGGTCGGGCTGCGGTTGCTGCTCCTTGTCGGCATCGTCCTGCTGGGCGCCGTCACCTTGTTCCTTGATGGGGCTCGGGCCGGCAGGGAAAACCAGCTGACCCCGGAGGAGGCGCGCAAAAAACTCCAACAGCGCCAGCAACTTCTCGAGAAGGTGCGCGAGCGTGAAAAGCGCATCGCCAAGGAGGCCGAAGCGCTGGCGCGGGCCACGGCCGAGCACAATCGCAAACTCATTGCAACAGCCCAAGCGGTCCAGAAAAGCGAGGCGGAGCTCACCCGGCTCGAAGAGCGCCTCGGCGAGCTCGATGCCCAGCGCGCGCTCATTCACGGCTCGCTCCTGCGCGAGCACAAGCGCATCGGCCGCCTCCTCGGCGCACTCCAACGCATGGGGCGCAACCCGCCCCCCGTCATGGCCACCGAGCGCAGCGATGCGCTTAAAATGGTGCGCAGCGCCATGATGCTCTCGGCCGTCTTTCCCAAATTGCGGCAGAAGGCCGAGACCCTTGCCAGCCGCCTGCGAGAGCTCGATCGCGTCCTCGCCGATATCCGCAAGGCGCAAGAGCGTCTGCGCGCCGAGAACCGCAAGCTCATCGCCGAGCGGGAGCGCCTTGGGCGCCTTTTGGCGATCAAGAAGGCACGCCTCGAGAAGACCCAGACGGCGCTTGCCGAGGTTCGTCGCGCGGCCGATCTCCACCGCCGCTCGGTGCGCAGCCTTAACGAATTGATCAGAAGGCTTGATCAAACTGTGAAGGAAAAGACGGGGCTCGGCAAGTACAATGAGGAGCTGGCCAAGGGGGTGGCGCCCGGCCAGGCCGAGGAGACCGGTGACAGCGACAGGGCGCCTGCCATTGAGCTCAGGCCCTCGACCCGCAAGCTGGCGTTGCTCAGCCCGGGGCGCATGAAGCCGGCGATCCCCTTCGCCAAGGCGCGCGGGCGCTTGCCGATGCCCGTCAAAGGCCGTCGGATCACAAGCTTTGGCGAAAAGAACCGCTTCGGCGCGGTCTCGCGTGGGATTACGCTCGAGACCCGCTTCGGCGCCCAAGTCACGTCACCAACCGATGGTTGGGTGGTCTTTGCCGAGCCGTTCAGAAGTTACGGCCAACTCTTGATCATCGCAGCGGGTGACGACTATTATGTGCTATTGGCGGGGATGGCGCGCCTCGATGTCGTTGTCGGGCAATTTGTCCTTTCGGGCGAGCCGGTTGGCCGAATGAAGGAAAAGCCGCGACAAGGTGAGAAGGCGCGTGGCGCGGCCCGAAAGGGTGGGGCGGAAGTCGTGACGGGAGCGGTTGGCGCAAGACTGGCGCGCGCAGGGCCTGGCCCATCCCCGGCGGCTGATGCGCGGGCCGTGGGTCTTGCTCCGCTCTTATATATTGAGTTTAGAAAGGATGGTCGTCCCATCGATCCCGACCCCTGGTGGGCGAAAGGGGCGTGAGACGTCGCAAGGACCCGAATTGTCGCAGTGGCCCGATCGATGCATGGGGCCTCAGTCGATGTGAGAGCTCAAGAGACCCAACCGATCAAGAGGCCCAAATCGGTGCGAGGTGCCTCAAACAACGAAAGGGGCCTGAAAGGGCGCACATGAAAGGGTGCAAAAGATATGCGCAAGCCTGAATTCGCATTCTGGGCATTCATGGTTCTGGCGGTCGCGGCCGGCGCCACCACCGTCTCCAATGTCGCTCGCACACAGTCCGCCGTCGCAGCCAACTCGGAGATTTACCGCCAGCTCGACCTTTTCGGCGACGTGCTCGAGCGGGTGCGCGCAGATTATGTCGAGAAGCCCGATGACGCGAAGTTGATCGAGGCGGCGATCAACGGCATGCTCAGCTCACTCGATCCGCACTCGGCCTTTCTCAACAAGAAGCATTTCGATGATATGCAGATCCAGACCCGCGGCCAGTTCGGCGGTCTCGGGATCGAGGTGACGATGGAGAACGGGCTGATCAAAGTGGTCGCCCCGATCGAAGGCACACCGGCCGAGCGCGCTGGGATCCAGGCCAACGATCTCATCACCCACCTCGATGATGAGCAGGTGCTGGGGCTCACGCTCGAGCAGGCGGTGGAGAAAATGCGCGGGCCGGTCAACACGCCGATCCGGCTCACCGTTGTGCGCAAAGGCGTCGAGGAGCCTTTCGAGGTCAAGATCATCCGCGATATCATTCGCATCAAGTCGGTGCGCAAACGCATCGAGGGCGATGTCGGCTATGTGCGCATCTCAACATTCAACGAGCAGACCTACCGTCTGCTGAAAGAGGCGATTGCCGAAATCGAGCGAGAGGTCGGCAGCAAGCTCAAGGGCTATGTGCTTGATCTCAGAAACAATCCGGGCGGGCTGCTCGATCAGGCGATCGCCGTCTCCGATGCCTTCCTCGAGAAGGGGGCAATTGTGCTCACGCGGGGGCGCAACCCCGAAGAAAGCCGGCGCTCGAACGCACGACCGGGCGACCTGATCAAGGGCAAGAAGCTCGTTGTGCTGATCAATGGCGGCTCGGCATCGGCGTCCGAGATCGTTGCGGGCGCCTTGCAGGATCACAACCGCGCAACCGTCGTCGGTACCCGCTCGTTCGGCAAGGGCTCGGTGCAAACCATCATTCCACTCGGCCAGCATGGCGCAATCCGCCTGACTACGGCGCGCTATTACACACCGTCGGGCCGCTCCATCCAGGCCAAGGGCATCGAGCCTGATGTCGTCGTGGAGCAGGACCTGCCCGAGGAGCTCAAGAAGCGCATGCGCAAACCCCGCGGCGAGGCCAGCCTGCGCGGCCATCTGAACAGCGAAGACGGCAAGGAGCAATCGGGCTCGGCCGCTTATGTGCCGAAGGATCCGAAAAAGGACAAGCAGCTCATCTATGCGCTTAATCTGATCCGTGGCCTGACCGCCAAGACCACGGCGCCCGTTGCAACACCCGAAGGCAAGGCTGTTCCCAACTGATTGCCGTCAGGGGGCGAGACTTCTGGGGCGTGGAGCTTGAGTGGGGCGTGGCTCGTAAGGCAAGGGCAAGCATGACGGGGGCGGGTCCTGCCAGAGCGGGCGGATCTTGCGAGAGGGTGCGGATCTTACGAGGCGCGGGAGTTCTGTCGAGAAGCGGTTAGCGGGGCTCAAGATTTTGAAAGCGGGAGGCCCACGCCCATGAAGGCCCTGATCGCAGCAACGATGCTGTTGATGGCCGCGATCACGGCATTTGCGGTTGTTTTCTCAGCCCCTCCAGAAAAGCCTTACGGCCGTCCCATGGTGGAGCTCGAGATCAGCGAGCCGCGCGCCAACCGCGCAGGCCGCCTAGCACGCGGGGAGACAGCACGGCCGCAGAGGGCCGAGAAGAGGGCCGAGCCGCGCCGTCGCAGCCGCGCGCAAACGGGCCTTTCCGCCGCCGCCGGTGTCGTCGCCTCCCAGCCGCCTGTGCCCGAGGCTGCGGCGAAAGCGCCCTCGGGGGAGGGTGGCGAGGCGGCGCACCCGACGGTGCAAACGCCCAAGATGCTGGACAATATCGAAATCGTGACAGGCGGTGTGACCATTTCCGTCACGCCCGATGGGGCCGGTGGTGGCGGCATCACGCCGCCTACCCCCGTTCCGGCCGCCCCTGAGCGCCGTTAGAGCCTCCCTCCTGCAGGGCGGGTTTTCGACCCCGCTCCTACTGTTCATGCCCGAGCCCGCAAGCTTGGTGAGAGGCTGGCATGATCATTCTGGTCGGAGTTGAAAACGCCGACCAGCAGCGGTCAATCTTGGTGTGCGGTCAAATGGTTATGCACCCTCGTTGCCTCCCCAATGCCCCCCTTCCGGGCCTCGGGCTTCGCCCTCGGTTGAGCTTGCCCCAGGACCTCCTCCAGGGCTTCCGGCTCCGCCCTTCGCCCGGCCTCCCCTTAAGATGGGGAGGCGAAAGATCCTTCGACCGGACAGCGGTGTGTCATCGCCGCGTTTGTGGCCTGATCGGGGCCCGCCTCATGCCCTATGCGCCTTCGAGGCTCCGCGGGTGGGCGGCGTCATAGACAGCCAGAAGCCGCGTTCGATCAACCTCGGTATAGACTTGGGTCGTCGCCAGCGAGGCATGGCCGAGCAGCTCCTGAATTTGCCGCAAATCGGCGCCCGCCCCGAGCAGGTGAGTGGCGAAGGAATGCCTGAGAGCATGGGGGGTTGCGGTCTCGGCAAGACCGAGCCGCTCGCGCAGCGCAGCGATGCGCAACTGGATGATGCGTGGTGAGAGCGGGCCACCGCGCGCACCGAGAAAGAGGGGATCGTCGGCCTCGAGGTGATAGGGGCAGAGCGAGAGATAGCTGCGCACCGCCGCGCGGCTGATGGGCAGCACCGGCACCAGGCGCTCACGACCGCCTTTGCCCTTGATGCGCAATAGCTCGCGCGTCCCTGTCGGCGCTTCGGCAACGCGCAGCCCGAGCGCTTCCGAGATACGCAGCCCCGAGCCATAGAGCAGCGTGAGCACCGCAACATCGCGGGCCGCCAGCCAGCACTCGGCCTCGGGCGCCGGATCGAGAACGAGCGCAAGCGCTTGTTCCACGGCGATCGGTTTGGGTATGGCGTGGGGCGTCCGCGGTGTCGCCACCCTCAGGACGGCGCGATTGGCAAACAGCCCCTGCGCTTCAAAATAGCGAAAGGCCGCCTTGAGCGCCGCCAGCTGCCGGGCGAGTGTGCGGCCTGAGACCCCCGCACGCCGGCGCGCCGCCATGAAGGCGCGCACATCCTTGGGCTCAAGCCGGGCGAGATCGCCGATCGTCTGGCGATAGCCGCGGCGCCCGGCAAGGAACGCCAGAAACTGGCGCATATCGCGACCATAGGCCTCGATGGTCTTGGCCGCGAGCCCGCGTTCGTTCTCGAGATGGTCGAGCCAGGCGGCGACGGCGCGATTGAGAGCGTCATCGAGGGCGAGCTCACCCTGCTGCGAGTGCATGCCGGCATGCCTGTGTTGTGCCACTTGGCAAACTCCGTGGCGGTCTGTTTCGCAGTTCAGCTCGGGTATTGGGGGCAAAGGTTAACGCGCCGTTAACGCGCCGGCGCGGCGGCCCCGAAGCCAGACGGCCGGCCTGTTGCACGGGCGGAGCGGCTCGAGGACCACTCATTCATCAAAGGCCACTCAAGAAGGCCATTCACAATGGCCATTCATCAAAGGCCATGCGTCATGGGCTATTCGATGCGCTCGTTCTCGGCCACGCCCCACAGCAGGCGCTGCTCGAGCCAGCCACGAAATTGCGCAACGACAACCTCGCACCAGCGCCCGTCGCATGAGAGAATGTCGGCAATCGCTCCGGGCTCGATGAGGGCGACCGTGTCGGCGCCGGGGCGGGCCTTGGCCACCATGGGCACGGGATTGACCTTTGCCCTTGCGGCTTTCGTCGCAGACTTCGCGTTGGACTTCGTGGCCGACAACGCCCACGGCAGCACGAGCGCCGTCCGGCGCCCACTCAAGAGCCTCACATGCACCCAGCCGACGGCACCTTCGCTGTCGCGAATCTGCCGCCAGAGGCCATCCTCGTCGATGATCTCGACGGGCAGGCCGGCGCGCCGGAAAACCCAGTGGATCGGATATTCGAAACCGGGGCCCCGGCGCACATTGACCCGGCTCGCCTTGAGACTGGCAAAGCGCGGCAACGGCAAGCCGCTGGCACCAACCCGCGCCTCCTTCGCTGCGCCGGGAGGCAGCGTTGTCGCCACGATGGAGGCAAGCGCCACAACACTCGCCAGAGCGACACGCCTGAGCGCGCGCCCGCGTGCGCATTGACCGATCGCCCTTGCCTGTCGAATCAAGTCACCCATCACAAGCCCGCCAAAACCACGATTTGAGCAGCCAATCAACCCCGCCTGTTGCCAACCTTTCCAGGGTTGCATGGCGTCCCCTGTGCACCTCGCAAACGGTTGATCGGGAATGGAGGGGTTGTGGGGAGCAATGAGCATTGGCAATCGCTTGTGATGCGCGGCCATTGTGATGATAGTGCCCTTCAAGTGTGAGGCAGGTGGGCCAGGTCGAGAAGGGCTTTGGTGAAGCGGGCGGGGTTGAGGCGGGCGCGGGCGGTGCGCCGGCCTTCGGCCGCGAGCGCGGCAAGGCGGGCGGGATCGGCGGCGGCCGCGCGCAGGAGGCGGGCGGCGTGGTCGATGTCGGGCTCGGCCCAGTGGTCCGCGCCCTCGGGATATTTGCCCTGCGGGTCGCGGACTGGCACGAGTCGGTAATCGACGAGCAGGCTGTTCCTCTCGTCCATGAAATCGACATTGCCCGACCAGCCCGTGGCCATGACGGGAATGCCTGCGAGCATCGCCTCAGCGAGCGGCAGGCCGAAGCCTTCAGAGCGATGGAGTGCTGCGTAAAGATCGGCGCGGGCAAGCCAGCGGGCGAGTGCCTCGGGGGCGAGCGGCGCCCAGGCGATGGCGATATCGGGCCGCCCTGCACATGCGGCGTCAATGGCGGGCCGGGCGGGCGGATAGTGCTCGGTATTGGTGAGGAGAAGCGAAAGGCGCACGCGCGCAGGATCCGGCTCGGGAAAGGCGCGCTCGAAAGCCTCAATGAGGGCAAGCGGGTTCTTGCGCGCAAAGCCCGAGGCGATGCTCGCCACACTGGCGATGGTGAAGGGGGCATCCGGTGTGCGGGGCCGGGCGTGCGCGGGAGCCTCAGGCGCAGCGGTCGCAGCGGGCGCATCAGGTGCAGTGGACGCATCGGGTGCATCGAGGGCGACGGGATGAGGCGCGACGCGAACACTCTTTTGTGCGCCCTTCCCCTCCCTAGCGATCTCGCGGGCCATGGCCCGAACCGCTTCGGCGACGAAACGGCTCGGCACCGCGATGTCATGGACACACGCAAAGCCCCGCCGCCAGCTCTCGGGCAGGCGCTCGAGCTCCCAGGCCCAATAGCCGGTGATGTATTTGCTCTTGAGAAAACGGCGCCCCAGAAGGCGGAGCGCATAGGGCATATAGGGCCCATTGACGACGACTGTGACGTGCGAGGGGCCCATAACGGTGCGGCCGTCGGGCCAGGGCCAGGAGATCATCTGCGTCTGCTCATGGAACCAGCCGGAGAGGTCGATGCCATAGACCCTATGCCCTTCGGCCTCGAGCGCGGCGGCAGCAAGCCGTGCGGAGCGGCCGAGCCCCGAGGGCGCAGAGAGAAAGCCTGCGACGATCTTTGGCACATCGCGCCCCCGCACGTCATCGAGCATTATGTCGGCAAGGCGCGGGCGCAGGCGATCGAGGGCGGCGTGGGCCGCCCGCCTTCGCAAGCCTGCGGGCAGATGGCGCCAGAAGGCGAATAGGGCCTCTCTCATGCGCGCTTTCATGGGGGCGCGGCTCCGGGCATGATCGGGGAGTTTGAGCAACGCTCAAACAACCCTCGAGGATGGACGACCGACCGCTGCACCACTCCGGGCATGATCGGAATGTTCACCATCGCATGAGCTATGGCATGAGGCGCAAGGCGCGGGAAGGGGGATCGGTGGCGGAAAGGCCGTGGGTTCTGGTCTGGCAGCTCGGCCGCTTCGGGGCGGGCCCGCGGCTGGCGCTCGAGCTTGCGGCCGCACTTGGCAAGCATGGTGGGCTCGATGTGCGCCTCGCCTTGCCCCGGGGGGCCGAGCTCATGCGAGCTCCCGGCAATCGCGCGACCGTGGCATACGCGGTCGAGACCTATGACGGGCTGGGCGGGCGCGACGGCCTTCTCATGCGCACGCCGCGCGCCCGCGCCCATCTTGCGCCGCTCCTTGGGGCCGTTCGCAAGGCACCGCCGGCGGTCGCCATCGCCGCCATGCCGGGGCTCTGGGACCCATTCGTTGTCCGCGCCCTCGGCCAGGCGGGCGTTCCCATCATTGCCATCATCCATGACGCGGCCAATCATCCGGGCGACCGGTTCGAGATCATCCAGTGGGTCGAGCGTCACACCATCGCCCGGAGTGCGGCTATTGTCACCCTGAGCGCGCATGTGGCTGGCCGGCTCGCAAGCCGCGGGCTCATTCGCGCGCACCATCACCTTGCGACCATCCTCCACCCCGCACTCACCTTCTCCGACCTCGCCTTGCCACCGCCCACGCCGCCTGCTCCCCAAGGCCGGCCGCTGCGCCTGCTTATCGCGGGGCGCCTCACGCGCTACAAGGGGGTGCCCCTCCTGCTCCAGGCGCTTGAAGGCTTGCCTTCCCATGGTCGGAGCGGGAGCGGGGGCTGTGGCTGGCAACTGCGCATCGCCGGGCGGCTGCGAGACGATCGCGCAAGGCGCGCGGCGCAGGCGATGCGAGCGGGAGGGGCGCCTGTCGATCTCCGCAACGGCTGGCTTTCGGAGCGCGATCTCTTGCGGCACATCGACTGGGCGGATGTCGTCGTCTGCCCCTATATCGAGGCGAGCCAGTCGGGGATCATTCCGG
>WGBL01000060.1 GCA_015494375.1 Hyphomicrobiales bacterium
GTCTGGCTCGATCGCGCGCTCAGGGTCGTCGCCTGGCATGGAGAGCTGGTCGGAGAGCTGGTCGAACCATCCGCCGCCCCTGGCATGCATTTGACCGATCTCTTTCCGGCCTTCCTTGGGCTCGAGACAGAGATTTGCGCACTCGCGCAAACCCCGGCGATCGCGAAGACCCCGGCGGCCTCGGAGCCCTCGAAAACCTCGGAGGCGATCTTCACACTTCCCAATGTGGGCCTGGCCACGGGGCGGGGCGGAGGTGAGGAGAGAAAGGTCACCTTCGAGGTCATCGCGGAGGAATCATATTACCTGGTGGCCATCCTCAAGCTCGGCGCCCAGTCGAGCCTCGAGTTCGAGCTTGCCCGGCAGGTGCGGGCGCGCCGGCTCGCAGAGGCCGAACTCCACCGGGCCGAAGCTGCGCTTGCGGAAAAGGCCCGGGCGCTCGAGGCGAGCAATCTTGAACTGGCCCGTGCCAATGCCGATCTGGCGAGCTTTGCCCATATTGTTGCCCACGACTTGAAGGCGCCTCTGCGGGCCTTGCGACAGACACTCGCGGCCTCAATGGAAGCGACCGAGAAGCCGGGCGCCGAGAAAGAAGCCTCAGCGGCGCTCGCTGCCGCCATCGCGCGCGCCGACGCGCAGGCCCGGCGCATGTCGGCCATGCTCGATGCGCTCTATCGCTACACCCGGGCGGGCCGCAAGGAGGCGCTTGTCGAGACCGTCGATCTCGGCCGGCTCGTGCGGGAGATTGTGGCAAGCCTCGATGTGCACGAGGGCCTCGCCGTTCATGTCGAGGGCGTTTGGCCCGTCATCGAAACCCTCGCCGCACCGCTCGATCTGGTGCTGCGCAACCTCATCGAGAATGCCATCCGCCACCACGACCGCCCGCGCGGCTCGGTCTCGGTCCGCATCGAGAAGTGCGGGGACGATTGGCTCATCCACGTCGCCGATGACGGGCCCGGGATCGCGCCGGCGTATCGCGATTTCGTGTTCCGGCCGTTCGCTCAGCTCAAGCCTGAGGCGGGGCGCGGAACGGGTATCGGCCTCGCGCTTGTCAAAAAGGTGGTCGAGGCGCATGGCGGTGCCATTTCCGTTGCCGAGAACGAGGCGGCCGGGCGCGGCGCGGTGTTCACGTTGCGTTGGCCAGGCCGACCGTCGCTCTCAACAAGCGCCGAAAGCGGGTAGTGTTTCATAACGGCGAGCGAAGGAAACTTGACGCGCCGACTGTTGCCAAATCGCGAAACGCACACGCGCCATGCCGCAACAGGAGCCGGTTTGTGTCAGCCGACAAAATATTGTTGTAGGCTGGCGAATTCGAGCCGACTCGCGAGCCAACTAATGATGAGTCGAATGAGCCGAAAGAGCCGAAAGAGCCGAAAGAGCCAAATGAGCCAATGACACGAATGAGACGACCTCACGCCGTAGACGACCTCACGCCGTTTTGGAGCGCCGGCCAAGGAGCATAATGAGCAGCAGCGCCAGAGCCGTCGCCGGCAGCACCACGCCATTGACCCCGGCCCAGCCCACATGCTCGAGCAGATTGCCCGACATGAACGAGGAGAAGGCGACAAAGCCGAAAACGAGGAGATCGTTGAGCGCCTGGACCTTGCCCCGCTCCTCGGGCCGCGCGCACTCGGCGACAATGGCCGTGGCGCCGATGAAGCCGAAATTCCAACCGACCCCGAGCAGGATGAGCGCAATGGTGAACTGGGTGAGCGTTATGCCCGAAAGCGCAACCAGGGCGCACGCTCCAAGTAGAACGAGCCCCACAACGACAATGCGCGCGCGGCCGAAACGGGCGATGAGGGCGCCCGTGAAGAAGCTCGGTACATACATCGCCACCACATGCCAGCGTATGGTATCGGCGGCATCGCCGACCCCAAGGCCGCAGCCGACCATAGCGAGCGGCGTTGCCGTCATGACGAGCGACATCATGCCATAGCTGATCATGCCGGCGACGATGGCCGCAAGGAGTCGCCGATTGGCGAGGATCTCGGCAAGGGCCCGGGATCGCGCCGGCTTGCCCTCTCGCCCTGTCACGGCTTCGGGGCGCGGTATGTCGAGAAACGCCAGCACAAGGATGGCCAGGGCGACAATTGCGGCAACGGTGAGGAAAGAGCCGGCATAGAAAGCGGGCGCCAACAGGTCTCGGGTCCGGGCAATGACAATGGGGCCGAGAAACGCCGCAGCCACCCCGCCCGCGAGCACCCACGAGATGGCGCGTGGTGCAAATTCGCGGCTGGCGGTGTCAGCGGCGGCGAAGCGGTAATAGAGGGCCGAGGCCTGATAATAACCGGCAAGGTGGGTGCCAAGGCAGAAAAGCCAGAAGTTGCGCTCGATGATCGCATAGGCGGCCGTAAGCGCCCCTGCGAGCCCCAGCGCGGCCCCGAGCCAGAAGCCGGCGCGCCGGCCGATGCGCTGCATGAGAAGCGAGGCCGGCGCGGTGCTGAGCGCCGTGCCGAGGAGCATCAGCGATATGGGCAGCGTCGCAAGCGCCTTGTCGCTTGCGAGTGTGTGTCCGACGATGCCGCCGAGCGTGAAGATCACCATCGTGCCGACACCATAGAGCGCCTGCGCGAGCGCGAGCACAACGACATTGCGCCGGGCGCGGGCGTCGTCGATGAGGCCACGGCCCTCGGGCGGCTCGGCCGACGCGGCGCTCTGGCCGACGGTCGATGGGGCTGTTTGGGCCAATGGCACCTCGCTTGCTGGGTCTTAGGCCAACTGCTATGGCTGGCCGGGATGGATGAACGGTGGCTGGTTCCGGGCTCGAGGCCGCCGCAGGGGCGCTCTTGGCCGCGGCCCTACGGGCCTACGGTTTCAAGCGGACTCACCCGAAATGATCATGGCCCCCACGCTCAAGCCTTAGCGGGGAGCCATCTGGGCCGGCAATAAAAATCTCACCCGCACCCTGACCGGCACCCTCGCCGACACCCTTACCCTCACCCGCACCCTCTGCGCTGGAGCCTTCGGCGTCTTCACCCTCGGCAGCCACCACCTCGCCGATGTCGGTCACACGAACCCCGGCGCTCTCGGCGGCCTTTGCGAACGCCTCTGCGCGTGCGGGCGGGATGGCGGCCAGCACCTGGTAATCGTCGCCGCTCGTAAGCAAAGCCGCAAGCGTTACCGCACCGGACGCAAGGAGTCCGCGGGCGGGCTCGGACAGCGGCACAAGCTCGGCCAAGATATGCGCCGCACACCCCGAGGCGCGACAAAGCCGCGAGCAATCGAGGACAAGGCCATCGGATATGTCGATGGCGGCATGGGCGAATGCGCCGAGAAGAGGCACGAGCCCGAGTGGCGGCGCGGGCTGCAGGTCGCGCTCGATGAGTTGGCCGGCCGCCTCGCCTGAGAGGTCCCACTCGTCCGCCGCCCTCCCTCCCAGACGCAGCGATAGCCCGAGCGCCGCATCGCCAATGGTGCCCGAAACAAAGAGCCGGTCGCCAGCGCGCGCCCCCGAGCGCCGCACCATGCCCCCCGTGCGCACCCGCCCGATTGCGGTGACGGCAATCACAAGCGGTCCCTCGGTGCGCGAGAGGTCGCCGCCTAGGAGCGTGCCGCCCCAGCGGGCGAGCCCCTCGCGAAGCCCCTCGGCAAAGCCCGCGAGCCAGGCGTCGTCGGGCGTGCCCGGAAACGCGAGCGCCAGCAGATAGCCCTCGGGCACCGCCCCCTTGGCGATGAGATCGGACACATTGACGCCAAGCGCCTTTAGAGCAATGTCGCGCGGGGCGTCGTCCTCGAGGAAATGGGTGCCGGCGATGATCATGTCCGTTGTGACGACATGCTCTTTACCGAGCACCTCTTTCAAGAACGCGGCGTCATCGCGAAGATCAAGCGGCGCCGCGCTCTCGCTCTCGACCGCGAGGGGGCGGAAATAGCGGGCGATGATGTCGTCTTCGTTGGCCATGATTAACACCCAAACTCTAGGCGAGATCAAAACCAGCTTGGGGCATCAGGCGCCCGACGAACGTTCTGCCATATTGCGGTACTCCGCCGGTCGCAGGCGGCGGCCGAGGGCATCGAGGACGCCATTGACCACGCCCGGCTCCTCGCCCTCGAAAAAGGCGTGGGCGACATCGACATACTCGTTGATCACCACGCGGACGGGAATGTCGTCGCGCGCCAGAAGCTCCCAGACACCCGAGCGCAGGATGGCGCGCAAGATGCTGTCGATGCGGCCGAGCCGCCAGCCTTCGGCGAGCTGGCCATCGATCAGCGGATCGATCTCCCTCTGCCTGGCGACGACGCCCTTGAGAATGGCGGCAAAAAAGGCACCGTCCGCTCTGGCGCCGAGCCAGGGGCGGGGGTCCTCGCCGGTCTCTTCGGTGGCGAGCTCTTCGGCGGCGAGCGGAAAGCGGTGGGCCTCGAACTCTGCGATCACCTCCAAGACATCGGTCTGGGCGAGGTCCATCTGATAGAGCGCCTGGACGGCGGCGAGGCGTGCGGCACTGCGTGCGCCCGGGGCCCGTTGCCGCTGCACCTGCTCGCAATCGCTTTGGGGCGTTTGCCTGGCCTCCGGTTCTCCCCCGGGCCCGGGGGACCTTCTTGTGTCAGGCGACTGTTTGGTATCGGGTGACTGCTTGGCATCGGACTGCTGTTTGGCATCGGGCGACTGCTTGGCATCAGCCGATCCCGCTTGGGCCGGCTGGCCTGGGCCCGATGGGGTCTCTTCATCGGGGCTGGTCATGGGCCGCTCCACGCTTTGCCGCCGCCCTCTTGCGCCCTCTCAAGTCCAGCCATGGAGCTCACCCATAATCTCGATCAAGCGCAGGCAGGCTCGAGCCGCATCCCCCCCCTTGCCGGCCTTGCCGCCGCGCGCGCGCTCCCAGGCCTGGGCCGAATTCTCCACCGTCAGGATGCCATTGCCAAGGGGCACATGACGCGCCGTTGCAATCTGCATGAGCCAGCGGGTCGACTCAGTTGCGACCGTCTCATAGTGGGTGGTCTGCCCGCGAATGACGGTGCCAAGAGCCACGCAGCCATGAAACCGCCAGCGGTTGGCGCCATAGGGGATGAGCCCGGCATCACAGGCAAGCGCGAGCGCAGTCGGGATCTCGAGGGCGCCCGGCACAGCGATCCGGTCATAGGCGGCGCCTGCCTCCTCGAGCGCGGCAATAGCGCCGCGGGCGAGCTCGTCGGCGAGCTCTTCATAAAAGCGCGCCTCAATAATCAGAACGCGAATGGGGTCTTGCCGAGCCATCGGGAGCTATTGGGAGCCATCTGAAGTTGAAGTTACGATGCCATGAACGGGATTGCAGAGCCATAATACCGGCGAGCGAAAGGATCCACTCAAGATGCGATCTTCTGACTGGTGCTCGATACCTGGCGTCATCGCCGGGCCAAGACCCACTACTGTCCGGTAGGTTTTTCTGCACATGGTGTATGGTATTGATTCTGCGCCGTTTCCAGATGGCTCGCACATTTGGGACACGGTACGGTGC
>WGBL01000061.1 GCA_015494375.1 Hyphomicrobiales bacterium
CAATGGTGAGGGTGTGGCTACGGGCCTCCACCTCTATGAGGGGATTGGCGCGGGGGGCGACGAGGGCGCACACGCGCGCCGCGTTCGTGAAAAAGGCGAGCAAGGCGACAAAGGCAAGAGGGGCGAGAGGGGCAAGGCAGAGGGCAGCGAGGACGATAACGAAGAAGGCGCAACCGACGCAGCCCCTTGCGGTGTGCGCAGCGGCGCCGGGAACTGGCCCGGAAACGCGCCCGGAAACTGGAATGTGGCCCGGGTTGCGGCGCGATTGAGTGGCGCTCCGGTTGTGCTCCTCGAATGGGCCTGGCGGGAGCGCGGGCTTATCCTGCGGCGCGATCTCGCGCCGCGCCCCCAGGGCTTGACCGATCTCAAGGGCCTCAGAATTGTGCCCCGTCAGCCCACGGCCGGCAGCCAGTTGCTCTTCGAGCAGCTGTGCGCTCTCGAAGGCCTGTGCTCTGATGAACTCGACTTCATGACACCCGAGCGCAACGAGACCGATGCCGCGCTGGCTGTGGCCGAGGGCCGGGGCGATGTCGCCTTCGGCCTCAAAAGCGTTGCCGCCCAGCTGGGGCTTGGCTTTGTGCCCATCGTCCGCGAGCGCTTCGATTTGCTGGTCGCGCGCCGGGCCTGGTTCGAGCCGGCGCTGCAGCGCCTCGACCGTTTCTGCCGCAGCGAGGCCTTTCGCAAGCGGGCGGCGTCGCTTGATGGCTATGACGTCTCGGGCTATGGCCGCGTGCACTTCAACGGTTGATGGTCAACGGTTGATGGGACTGAGCACTCGAGCTCGCAACACGCTGCCACCGCTCCGACCAGAAGCCGCCCCCCGCTGCCCCCCCTGGCCCTGTCTTATCGAGTTGCCCGCCCTTTCAAATCGCCCTGACCTATCAACAGGAAAAGCGCCCGCGCCAAAACGAAAAGGGCCCGCGGCGCGAAGCCGCAAGCCCTGATTTGGTCCCCGTTGCCGAAAGCGTCTTGGGGGACTGCATGCAGGGGGGCTCGGCAACGAGACAACTCCGTTTAGTGGCAATTTCAGCGGGCGTCTATCTCTGTTGCGGCTAAAACACATTCGCCGACCTTAATCGGGGACAGGGCGCATTTCTTGCTGGGCCTGTTGTAAACGACGACACCAACACGAGATAGATAAAGGGAACCGTCCTTGATTGAGCGCCTGTCTAAACTCGATGGCCCGACAGCACACGCTGAGCAAGGCTGAGCAAGAACGTGAACGCCACATGAACGGCGAATTCATTATCGGCACATCTGCTTTGTGCTCAAGATCGGGGGCCGATTGCACAAGATTCTACGGCAAGGGCATGATGAGGCGAAAGCTCTGCCGCCTTTCGAGCAGGGCGGAAATGGGCGAAGGGGCCCGCCTTGAGACCCTTGCGACAAAGAACGCGGCTTGAGTGGAAATGCGCCCGCATGCCGCCGAACTCAAACTCGAGGAGGAGCGAGCTATGAGAGCCACCACAACCCTCATGATCGCAGTCTTTGCACTGATGATGAGCACCGCGATCGCCAACGCCGGGCACCGTTACGGCGGCCCGAGTTTCGATTGCCGCTATGTCACCAAGCGGGCCGAGCACGCCATCTGTGCGAGCCGCCACCTCTCACGGCTGGACCGCCGACTGGCCTATTGGTACCGCAAGGCCAAAGAGCGTGCGCGCTATTTTGGCCAGACCCGTTGGCTGCGAAACAGCCAGCGCCGCTGGCTCAGGCGCCGCAACGCCTGTGGCGGCAACCGCTTCTGCATCGCCTGGCACTACCGCATGCGGATCCGCCAGCTCAGAAACTATTACGAGCACGTCTGAGACGTCTGAGACGGCCGGCAGGCCGGCGCGACGTGAACGTGAAAACGAGGTCTTGACGCTCGGATACCCCGGCGCTTCCCCGGCCGACCGTCCCCCCGAGCGTCTTCGCTGTGGCGCGTCGCCCGCCCCGCGACGCGCCACAGTCTTTTTGAAATCTCAGAGCACAAGCCTTTCTTGCACTTGCAGGATCGGATTGAACCACGCGCGACACCCTTGCGTATTTGGGCGTTTCGGCGCTGCGGTCCGACGCGGCTTCTACGTCTGCCGCGCCCAGCGTTGAGCCCGGCAAGATAAATGCATCTGGCGATTGCGAAAATCTCTTTTGGCCCGACGCGTTTCGGGCTAATTTCTAGTCGACATGATGTTGGGCGCGCGTGGTATTGTCGCCGCACTTTGGGATCTTCGGGCCACCGTGGCAGGGAACGGTCCGAGAGCGAAAGAAGGTAAGAATCAATCAAGGCGCGACCCCTCACGTGTCAGCAGGTGCCAAAGAGAGACACAGGCCCTGGCGTGCCAGCTGTTGCCAAAGCAAGACGCAGGCCCTGCCTGCCAGCAGGTGCCGACGCTCTTCCTGGCGCACCGAAGCTGGACTGAAGTTGGGAAGTTGGGAGTGGATTGGGTGAGGATTGGGTCATGGGTGCCAATCAGACGTTCGAGCGTAATGACAATGGTGTCGCTCTGGTTGCAACGGCGGCCAACGAAGAGCGCAAGCGCGACTCGCAACCCTCAGCATCAGCCAATGAGAGCGAGACCATGGAGCAGGTGCGCGAGCTTCTGTTTGGCGCCGCGCTAAGGGAATTGGAGGAACGCATCATCGCGCGGCTGGAGCGCCTTGAGGCGCGCCTCGAAGAGGTCGCCCGCACCAGCAGTGAGGCCCAGAAAACCGCACTCGATGAGCTGGCCGCAGGGGTCAAGGCGCTCTCGGCCCATATCGAGAAGGCTCGGACGCGCTGAGATGGGCACCGAGTCGGCACTCGGGCAACACAGTGGCCGCGAGTTTTCGCGGCTCAAGGCCCTGCTGTTCGGCAATGAGCAGCGTTTCCTTGAAGACCTCGCCGCCCGCCTTGAAAGGCTCGACGCCCGCGCAGGCGACGATGAACGTCTGCGGGCAAGCGTTGCCAGGATCCTATCCGACGCACTGCGCGATGCCGAGGTGCGCGATCACGAGCGCCTGGCAGAGGCCATGGCGCCGGTGGTGGTGGAGACCATTCACGCCGAGCTCGTCAACTCCCGCGACAAGATGGTCGAAGCGCTCTACCCCATCACCGGCCGGCTGGTCTCGGCCTATGTCGCCAATGCCTTCAAGGACCTTTTGGCCGAGATCAACCAGCGGCTCGAAAGTGGCCTTTCGGGCCGGCGCCTCTACTTGCGGCTCAAGAGCCTTTTCGTTGGCCGCTCCTATAGCGAGCTGCTCCTTGCCGAGCTGCGCGCACCGCGCGTCGAAGAGCTCTATCTCGTTCGCCGCGAGAGTGGCGAGCTCATCGACCGTTGGCAGGCGCCGCTCGCCGACGAGGGCGACCCGAAAGGCCAACTCGCCAAGGGCGAGGCAGCGAAAGGTGATGGCGAAGCCACCTCACTCATCCCCAAGGGCGCCAACGGCAAGGAGCATCTCGTCAGCGGCTTTCTGAGCGCCATTACCGAATTCGCCCGCGAGGCCTTTGCCTCCGACGCCGGGCAACTGCGCTCTTTCGACATCGAGCAGCACCGCATCTATGTGCGCGCCTCTCCGGCCCACCTCATTGCCGCAAAGTGCCGCGGTGTCATGCCGCCCGGCATGGAGCGGACGCTCGATGAGGTCTTTGTGGCGGTGCTTGAGCAGCACGGCGAGGTGCTGGGACGTGGCGAGGAGGCCGAGCCCGCCTCGCTGGCCGCGGTCCTGCCCGATTTTGCAAGCCGCCTGCAAGAGGCCTTGGGCCACCATGATGAGCGGGCGAAGTCGGGAAACACGCTGGCCATCGCTTTCTTGTCGGCGATTGCCTTGGCACTCTTCGGCTGGATTGGCTGGAGCACCTATGGCGATTGGCGCGAGGCGCGGGCACGGGCGGCGGTCGAGGAGATCATCGCCAGCGAGGCCGTCTTCGACGGGTTTCCGGTGCGCGTCGAGGCGGAAGACTGGGGAGCGCGCATACACCTCACCGGGCTGGCACCTTCGCAGAGCGCCAGGGAGCGGCTCATTTATCGCGTACGCAATGAGCTGGGCCCCCGCACGCTTGACGTTTCTCTCGTCGCACTGCCGAGCCTTGAGATGGCGCAGCGTTTTCGCACGCGGCTTGCCGCGGCGCAAAGGCGGATCGCCGGCCTAGAGGCCCAAGTGGCCAAGGCGGCGCGCGAGACTGATCTCGAGACCGCGCGCGGTGCGCTCGGGCGACTGGGGGACGAGCTGCAGAGTTTGCGCAGGCTGTTCGACCGATTACCCGAAGCGCGCTCACTCCATGGGGTGATTGCCGCCGTCACAGAGCTTGAAAGCGGTGTCAAGGCGCTCGAGGATCGCCTTGCAGAGGCCATCTCAGCCAATAGAGCAGCCATCAAGCGTCTTGCCGCCGACAACAGGGCCGCCCTTGAACGGCTTGCCACCGACAACAGGGCCGCTTTGGAGCAACTCGCGACCGACACCAAGGCCATCGTCGAGAAGGCCGCAGTGGAAAACCGCGCGCGCATCGAGGCGGTCGATAAGGCGGCACGCAAGCGATTGCAGCAAGCCCAAGCAAAGAGCGCGGCACGATTGGCAGCCCTCGAACAGCGGCTCGATGCCTCGCTCAAGCGCATCGCGGCGCTCGAAGCGGGGCTTGGTGCGGCCGCAACAAAGGAGAACCTTGCAGCGACGAGACGCGAGCTGGCGCAACTCGTCGCGACTGTTGCCGGCAACGCCGACAAGGCCGCCGCCGCCGCCAAGGAGCGAGCAGCGCTTGACCGCCGCATCCGCGGACTCGAGCGCCGCCTGCCGGGCCCGCGCGAAAAACTGCTCGATTGGATGGCCCAAAATGCCATCTTTTTCACTCAAGGCACCACTTATCGCGACCCCGAGGTGGCGGCCCAGAAGCTCGCGCGTCTTGCCCGGCTCCAGCAGAAGGCAGCAAGCCGCATCCGCATAGTCGGCTATACCGATTTCGGCGGCAATGCGCTCGCCAACCAGAGGCTCTCGCAGGCCCGGGCCGTCAAGGTGGCGGGCGATCTGGTGGCGCTGGGGGTGCCGGCCGCAAGCCTCGAGGTGGTGGGTCGCGCCGACAACAAGCTCGTGACCCGCAACACCGAGCCTGGAAACGCCAACCGCCGGGTGGAGTTTGAGCCCGTCTTTGACGGCGAAAGAGCGGCCCATGAGCACCACCGGGCCGAGCCGTAAGGTGATGCTTCTTGGCGAGATTGCCGTCGGCAAGACGTCGCTCGTGCGCCGGCTCGTGCACAACACGTTCGAACACAATTACAAGGCGACCGTCGGGGTCGATATCTATGAGTACCGCGTCGCGCCCGAGGGCTTGGGACTTGCACCTTCCCGGCAGATGAGCGAGACCGGCGGGGCGAGCGAATGTAGCGGGGTGAGCGAAACCAGTGGGGCGAGCCAGGGCGGCGAAGCGAGTGAGGGCGGCGAGAGAGCCGAGGCCAGAGCAGCGCCCGTGCCGCGCTCAGCGCCCGCGCCATCCGAGAGCCCGGCGAGCGGCGGTCTCCGGCTCATCATCTGGGATACCGACGGCGACTTCGGCGAGGCGATCTTCAGTCATGTCTATTGTCGGGGGGCGGCCGCGGCGCTCGTGATCGCCGATCTTTCGCGGCCCGAGACCTGGCCCTCGCTCGGCACCCTGGCGAAGGGATTTGCCAGCCATTTTCCCGGACGCCCCTATGAGCTCGTCATGAACAAGCACGATCTCGCCCCCCAAGTTGCGGAAGAGGATTTGGCCGAACAGGGCGGTGTTTCCGGGCTTGGCCAAAGCGTGCTGCTGACGAGCGCCAAGACGGGCGATGGTGTCGAGCGGGCGTTTGTGGCGCTCGCCCGCAAGATCGTCCGCCGCGGCCTGTGACTTTCGGGAGCGATGCCGCAATGCGTGAGCGTGGGCGTGAGCCCGAGCATGAGGAGCGCAAGAGAGCGCACAAGAGCGGGCGCGCTTGTGGGGCTGGGCGCGCACGCGCGGACGGGAGCGCCGAGACAATCGCGGATACCGAGCTTGCGCTTGAGCGCCGCCTGGGGCCAGAGCGCGCGGCCGAGCTGCTGCTCGCCCGCGGGGCGCTTTCGCTCGTCTGGCTC
>WGBL01000062.1 GCA_015494375.1 Hyphomicrobiales bacterium
GACGGGCAGATGGCCCAGGACAGGGCCGCACAGGCCGGGGGGCCTCGAAGAGCCCAACAGGCGGGGGATGGCGAGGCACCCAAGAGAGTTTACCGCTTCGGCGCCGGTGTGTCGGACGGTGGCGCCGGGATGCGCGATCTGCTTGGCGGCAAGGGCGCCAACCTCGCCGAGATGGCCAATCTGGGATTGCCGGTGCCGCCGGGTTTTACGATTACCACCGAGGTCTGTCGGCTCTATTATGAGAACGGCCGCCGGCTGTCCGAAGACCTTGCGCCCGCCGTGGCCGATGCGCTGGCCTGGGTCGAGGAAACGGTGGGGGCGAAGTTCGGCGATGCCGCCAATCCGCTCCTCGTCTCGGTGCGCTCAGGCGCCCGCGCCTCTATGCCCGGCATGATGGACACCGTGCTCAACCTCGGGCTCAATGACGAAACCGTCGAGGGGCTCGCCAAGAAGAGCGGTGATGCGCGCTTTGCCTATGATTCGTATCGCCGCTTCATCCAGATGTATGCCAATGTGGTGCTCGGGCTCGACCACGGCCACTTCGAGGACCGCCTTGAGGCCTACAAGAGCATGCACGGCCTCGATCTCGACACCGAGCTTGGCGCTGACGACTGGCGCGAGGTGATCGCCGCCTTCAAGCAAATCGTCGCCGAGGAGAACAAGGCGCCCTTTCCCCAAGACGTCAACGACCAGCTCTGGGGCGCCATTGCCGCGGTCTTCGACTCCTGGCAGAACCAGCGCGCCATCACCTACCGGCGGCTTCACGGCATCCCCGACGACTGGGGCACGGCGGTCAACGTCCAGGCCATGGTTTTCGGCAACCGGGGCGAAACGAGCGCCACCGGCGTGGCGTTTACCCGCAATCCCTCGACGGGCGAGAAAGAGCTCTATGGCGAATTCCTCCTGAACGCCCAGGGCGAGGACGTGGTGGCGGGTATCCGCACGCCACAGAACATCACCGAGGCGGCCCGTATCGCCGCCGGCGATGAGCGCCCCTCGCTCGAGCGGCTGTTGCCCGATGCATTCGTCGAGCTCAAGGCGATCTACGAGAAGCTCGAGGCGCACTATCGCGACATGCAGGACATCGAGTTCACCATCCAGGAGGGCAAGCTCTGGATGCTGCAGACGCGGGCAGGCAAGCGCACCACCAGAGCCGCCCTCAAGATCGCCGTCGACATGGTGCGCGAAGGGCTTATCAGCAAAGAGGAGGCGGTGCTGCGCATCGAGGCGGAGGCGCTCGATCAGCTCCTCCATCCCACGATCGACGCGGATGCCGAGCGCACCATCCTCGCCACCGGACTGCCGGCCTCACCGGGTGCCGCAACGGGCGAGATCGTGCTCGAGGCGAGCGAGGCCGAGGCCGCCAAGACCCATGGCCGCGCCGTCATCCTGGTGCGCCACGAGACGAGCCCCGAAGACATCCATGGTATGCATGCAGCCGCAGGCATTCTCACGGCCCGTGGCGGCATGACGAGCCATGCGGCGGTCGTGGCCCGTGGCATGGGCCGGCCGTGCGTGGTGGGTGCCGGGCAGTTGCGCATCGACTATGAGAAAGGCACGGTGAGTGCCGCCGGCAAGACCCTCAAGAAGGGCGACATCATCACCATCGACGGCGCCACCGGCCAGGTGCTCGAAGGCGCCGTCAAGATGCGCGAGCCCGAGCTCTCGGGCGATTTCGAGACGCTCATGGGCTGGGCCGACGAGGCGCGGCGCCTCAAGGTGCGGGCCAATGCCGATACTCCGCGCGACGCCCAGCAGGCGCTTGCTTTCGGCGCCGAAGGCATCGGCCTTTGCCGCACCGAGCACATGTTCTTCGACGAGGCCCGGATTCTCGCCGTGCGCGAGATGATCCTTGCCGATGATGAGGCGGGCCGGCGCGCGGCGCTCGAAAAGATTTTGCCCATGCAGCGCCAGGACTTTCTCGAGCTCTTTAAGGTCATGGAAGGGCGCCCCGTCACCATTCGCCTGCTCGATCCGCCGCTGCATGAGTTCTTGCCCAAAGAGTCCGAGGACATCGCTAATGTGGCGCGCGCTCTGGGTGTGCCGGCCGAGCGGCTTGCGGCGCGCGTGAAGCAGCTCGAGGAGTTCAACCCGATGCTCGGCTTCAGGGGCTGCCGGCTGGCGATTGCCTATCCGGAGATCCCGGAAATGCAGGCGCGCGCAATCCTCGAGGCGGCGCTCCTGGCGCGAGGTGAGACGGGCGAGGTGGTGGTGCCCGAGATCATGTTGCCGCTCATTGTCGGGCGGGCCGAGTTCGACATCCTCGCCGATATCATCGACCGGGTGGCGCGCGAGATTGTTGCCGAGACGGGCGACACACTGGCCTATCAGATCGGGACCATGGTCGAACTGCCGCGCGCCTGCCTGATGGCGGGCGAGATTGCGGGCCGCGCCGAGTTCTTCTCCTTCGGCACCAATGATCTCACCCAGACGGCCTTTGGCCTGAGCCGCGACGATGCGGCGCCCATTCTCGCCGCTTATGAGGAGAAGAAGATCTTTCCGCACGACCCCTTCGTCTCGATTGACGAGGCGGGGGTTGGGGCACTCGTCGAGATGGCGATTGCAGCGGGGCGCAGGGCGCGGCCCGATCTCAAGCTCGGCATCTGTGGCGAGCATGGGGGCGATGCCCGCTCGATCGATTTTTGCGAGCGCGCGGGACTCGATTATGTTTCCTGCTCGCCCTTCCGCGTGCCAATAGCGCGCCTGGCTGCGGCCCAGGCGGCGATCCGGGCGAAGGCGGGCCTCCGTGCATGACGCGTGCGGATTTCGCGATTTGCCGTCAATCCGCACGGCCCAATCCTTTGGCTCGGCGGTCTTGAGGGGTGAGGGGCGCTCGAGTTTGCGCGCAACACCTATTTGGCGAGCACCATCTCACGACCCGCTGGCAGACGGCGAATGTGTTCGGGCGCGCGGGGATCGATCACGAAACGCGCGACGATACGGCGCTCCCTCACACGATTGAGCCGCAGCCCCTTGGCGAAAAGGCCAAGCGATGCGCGAATTGCCTCGCCGACCACGCCCGGCCCCGTGCCCTTCGGATTGAGGCCGAGGCGCCGCCGCGCCAGCCCATTCGCAAAGAGCGCCCCATAACGGCGCATCGAGCGCGGGTGGTGGTATTCGGTCTGGATCGAAACGTTGAGCTCCCCAAGGTTCTCGACACTATGCGGCCAAAGATAAGGAAAACTGAGGGCCATGCCCGGCTCAACCACGATCGCTTCGCCCCTGTTATACCATTCGGCAGGCCAGTCGATATCCTCCATTTGCTCACGCAAGACAATGCTTTCGATGGTCTGTGCCGGTACGGGAAACCTCTCAGGATCATAAAGACACATGCATTTGCGGCCCCGGAAATGCCAGAGGATCACTTCCGCACTATCGATATGCGGCAGCACCTTCGCACCAGGCCCCGAAATCAAGAGATTGGTGTAAAGACGGTGATAACTGAAACCTTTGCGGCGCTGCGTGAGCTCGTCATAGGCCTGGCGAACCAGCTTGTAGACCCTTGGTGCAATGAGGGCGAGTTGCTCGATTTGCAACCAAAGACGGCCGGAGCGGATCATATCAAGCACGCGATGGCCATCCAGCCGGCCGGTCGCCTCGCCTTCTGAAAGCAGCCCTTGCACCCAGCGCGGGCCCTCGTCGGCGCCTTCTTCGACCAAGCCCAGATTATAGCAAGAGGGGCCGACCACCGCCGCCCTTTCGATAATCCCCGCCAACCCATCGTCATCGAGGCCGGCAACTTCGCCAAGGCGATGGCGAAAGGCGCATGGCGCTCGGTTCAGCTTCTTGAGTGTCTTATCGTCCGCGAGAATGAGGGATACTTGGGATTTGCGCGACTGTTCCATTTTGAGATGCTCCCGCGTTCACGAATATTTGAACACGGCGTGACACTCAAGAACCATGCCGTTTCTCCGCTGGTCTTGTCGAGGCGAGCGTGTCCCTCATCGGTTCCTGGCAACTGAGATAGGCTTGCCACGCGCCGCACTGTCGTCGAGTTGCATCACCATCCTGCCAAAGTATCCATCTATCTCTGGCCGGAGACTGCACCCCGCATCCCTACGAGGAGACGGGAAGAGGGCGCGCTTGCCCTGCGTTGCACACTTGCTCCCCGCATCCGCACGAGCAAACGAGACGAGACGATGCAATCTTCTCATGTGCAAACGACGCCTAGGAAGAACGGAATCGACCTCGAGACGGCCACCAAGAGGGCCGGCGCTGAAGACATCTATCTCTTCAAGTTGGGCTGGTTCTCGCGCCGGCTCCCCCCCGAAGTCATCAGCCAGGCCTGCCGCGGTGAGATACCATTCGAGCTGCTCTCAACGCGCAGTTGGGGCAGGAAGCTCTGCGAATATCTCTTCTCCATTCGTGACAGGGACCAGAAAATCAGAGCCGAGAAACAGGCCATGTTTCTCGCCTTTGTCGATCACATCAACAGCCATGCCCATAAGCTTCTCCTTGGCCGCGACAAGGCTCAGGGAGGACGATCATCGGTGCTGTGGGTGGACAAGCTTCTGAGAATTCTCCACCACCGTGATCGCTGGATCAGACCGATCGAGGAATGGCGGCCGCCCCCGAAAACTGGGAAATCGGTACTCTATCGCACTCTCATCAACCATCTTTTTGTTCCCTATAAGAAGGGCACGCAAGAGCACTTTCGTCTTCCGGAAAATGCCTATTTCTATTGGGATTGGGATTGGAGGCCGGGGCGGCCCTATTGGACACAAGAACTAGAGAAAGCCAGGTTCTTCCATCTCGCCGCAGGCAAGGACCTGCGCAGCTTGCCCGGCCTATCCGTTCGTTTGACACGGCGACAAGCACATCTCGTCATGAACACGCCCGAGCCGCTCCCGCTCAAGATCGCCATTATACATGCCTGCGTTCGTGATCTCGGAGGAAACAGGGCGCTCGCAGAGGAATTTGCGAAGGTGTGGTGGCTCAAGAATCTGATCACGATCACCGACGATCCGGAAAAACGAGAGAGGCGAGCCAGGGAATTCGCGTTCTGGGTGACGGTGATGCGATTTTTTGTCCAGCATCGCGAGCTTGGACCCGACCGGGTTCGCGAAGTCTGCGACTATATCAAACACGTCAAGTTCGATTGTGAGGTCCAGCGGGACGCTGCGGGAAACATCCTCTACGATAGCGAGGGAGAGCCGCTAAGGGCAGCACCCCAACCCGATTTCAGCATGAAGGGCCGCTCGCCCCGCGCCCTCCTTCGACGCATAGCGCTTTGGCATGAAGAACTTGGGCGAAAAAGAGACGACGAGAAGCTCATTTTTTCGGGCTCGAAGTTGCCCAGCTTTCGCCTGCCCGTTGAGGAAAAGCCCGGCTGGTTCTGGCGTGTCCGCGAGTTGCTGAGCTCCCAAGACCTGGCAATCGAGGGCCAGAAAATGCACCACTGCGTTTACTCGTATGCTGATCGCGCGGCTCAGGGAGCGTGCCACATCTTCACCCTCGAGGAATATCGTCGCGTCGAAGATGGCTGGGACGAGGTGATCAAACATCTGACGATCGAGGTGACGCCGAAACGCGAGATCGTGCAGATTCGCGGCAAATACAACGCTCGGCCAACACGAGAGGAAAGAGCGGTGCTCAAAGAATGGGCCCGAAAATTGAGCTTAGAGATCAGAGATTAGCAGTGCCACCTGGACGCTCTGCTCTTTGAGAGCCTTGGTCGATATTTCAACGCTTTCAGGCTTTGGCGGAAAATGCGGGTGGAAAATGCGCGATACGCCCCAAGCGCCTGCCCGCCTGATGCTTACGCACTCTCGAAGGCGGGATAGACGCCGGCCACGCGCGCCATCTGTTGGGTGAGGCCGAGGATCATGTCGATGGTCGGCGTCTCGACATCGACAAGCCGCGCGATCTCCTGGACGGCCGTGAGGATGGCGTCGAGCTCGAGCGTGCGGCCTTTTTCGAGGTCCTGGAGCATCGACGTGCGATGGGCGCCCACTTTGGCCGCGCCCTCGATGCGGCGATCGACATCAACCCGGAACGAGACGCCGAGACGCTTGGCCACCTCCTCGGCCTCAACCATCATGGCGCGGGCGATATTGCGGGTGCCGGGATCGGTGGCCACCACATCGAGGGTTGCGCGCGTCAGGGCCGAGAGCGGGTTGAACGACAGATTGCCCCAGAGCTTGAGCCAAATGTCGTCGCGAATGTCGTCATAAAGGCGCACCTTGATGCCGCCGGCCTCGAACGCCTCGGCAACTGCCGCGAGGCGCGCGGTTTTTTCTCCGTTGGGCTCACCAAGCCCGAAGGCGTTGCCATAGATGTGCTTGATGACCCCAGGCGCCGCTATTTCGGTGGCAGGATAGACCGTGCCGCCGATGATGCGCTCCGGACCAATGGCCCGCCACTGCCGATCGCCCGGATCGACGCTTTTCAAGCGATAGTCGCGATAAGGCCCCTCGAGGCCGTAGAAATACCACCAGGGAACACCGTTCTGAGCTGTCACCACCGCGGTCTCGGCGCCGAGGAGCGGCGCCATATCCTCGGCCACCTCCCAGGCCTGGTGCGCCTTGAGGCAATTGACGACGACATCCTGAGGCCCGAAATCGGCCGGGTTGTCGCTCGCCGGCAGGCGGGCGTGCTTTTCCTCGCCGTCCTTGAAGAGGAGCCGCAAGCCCTCTTCGCGAATGGCTGCAAGGTGTGCACCGCGCGCAATGAGGCTCACCTCGGCGCCCCCCTCTGCCAAGAGTAGCCCCACATAGCCGCCGATGGCCCCGGCGCCATAGATGCAGATTTTCACCCCCGTCCCTCCCCTGGAAAGATTGGGCCGCAAACTCTCAAGTGGCCCCCACGAACGCCGCCCCGCGAGGGAGCGACTGGGGCCTATGAGCTCAAGCGCCCGGCCAGAAAGAGCGAATGACAAGCAAGAACACGCCAAAGCCGATGCCGCCGATCATCCATTTGAGCATACCAAGCTCGGCGCGGATGGCGGCAAGTTCGCGATCGACCCGATCGAAACGGCTTTCATGATTGGCGATGGCACGGGCCGCTTCCTTGGCTTTCTCTTCCGAGGCACCGGCTTCCTTAAGAGCCTCATACACCTCGATGATCATGGTCGTCATGCCGGCACTATCGAGGGCGGTGCGAGTTCCGTCAAGGCCCTGTCCAGGTTCAGTACATTTTAGACATTTGGGGTTCGGCTCTGGCGTTGCGCTGATTGAGGTACTCGAGCGGTGTCAGGC
>WGBL01000063.1 GCA_015494375.1 Hyphomicrobiales bacterium
AGGCTCTCGCGTTTTGCCCATCTCGTCCGCCTCAACCTCATGCATCGCCGCCCCATCGACCGCCTCCATGCCCCGCCCGAGCCCGCTCCTCGAGACCCGCGCCAGATGCCTCTGGAGCTCCCCTCATGATAAACCGGACAGCAGTGGGTCACGCCCGGGCATGACGACGGAGGCAGCCAAGGGTGAGGAGGCGCGGGCGAGTGGCGCTCAGGCTGCGCAACTGAGTTGATAACAAGCCTGTCATCTGACACCTGACACCCGACACCTGATACCTGGGTCTGGCACCTGACACCCGATACCTGGCACGTGGACTCAAGAGCCGAGGTGCTTTTTCACGACCACGCTGGCCTTGGCGAAATCCATCTGGCCGCTGTAGCGCTTCTTGAGCGCGCCCATCACTCGGCCCATGTCTTTGAGGCCCGCCGCGCCGAGCTCGTCGACAACCTCGCCGACGGCACGCTCGATTTCTTCGTCCGATAGCTGGGGCGGCATGAACGACTGGATAATCTCGATCTCCTCGCGCTCCTGCTCGGCTAGGTCGAGCCGTCCCGCCTCCTCGTAGGCCTTTGCCGATTCGCGTCGCTGTTTGATCATCCGCGCCAGGATTTCGAGAATCTCGGCATCGCCCACATTCTCGCCACTGCTGCCCCTGGCCGCAATGTCGCGGTCCTTGATGGCGGCATTGATGAGGCGCAATGTGGACATGCGCCGCTTGTCCTGCGCCTTGACGGCCTCTTTGAGCGCTGCATTGATCCGTTCGCGCATAGCAGTTTCCTCGCGCCATTGGGGAGTTCGCGAAGTTAGTTGCGAATCGCGTCCACCCGCAAGGTCTCAGCAGACTTTTTCCCTGAATGCCGTGACTGGCCAGGGATTTTAGCATGGGAACGCTTGCCGTGGGCTGCGATTCTCGCCATTAAGGGCAGACCGGCCAGGGCCAGGTGCAGGGATCACTGGCCAGGGCCAGGTGCAAGGGCCGCGGGGCGCAGGAGGGCGTTTGCCTCGGTCGGCGGCGAGGCGCGGTTGGAGCGATTGGAGCGAGACGCACCGAGCGCGTGGTGCCGGACTGGCAAGCGGCCAAGGGTGGCGGGCTTGAGGGCCGGACAACAAACCCTTAACGCACCCACGTTTGATTTCGGTCTTGATTTGGAGCTGGCATGCGCGACAAGGGCTGTGAGGAGCAAAAGCGCGGGCTCGGGCCCTGGCACGAGGCGCCGGCAAGCGCCCTCTTGGTGTTTGCCGATGGCCTGATTATTGAGGGCCACGGCTTGGGAGCCACGGGCTCAGCCGTCGGTGAGGTCTGCTTCAACACGGCCATGACGGGCTATCAGGAAATCCTCACCGATCCCTCCTATGCTGGGCAAATCATCACCTTCACCTTCCCCCATATCGGCAATGTCGGTACCAACGACGAGGATACCGAGACGAGCAATCTGGCGGTCCGCTCGGGCGTGCGGGGCTGTGTGCTGAGGGCGGACATCACGTCGCCCTCCAACTATCGCGCCGCGGCACATCTCGGCGATTGGCTCAAGAGCCGCGGCATCATCGCCATTGCCGGTGTTGACACCCGCGCGCTTACCGCCCGCATCCGCGCCCACGGCCTGGCCAATGCCGTCATTGCGCACGATCCCGAGGGCCGTTTCGATCGCGCGGCGCTGCTGGCCGAGGCCCGCGCCTGGCCCGGGATCGACGGTGCCGATCTCGCCCGCGAGGTGACGTGTGGGCAAAGCTACACCTGGACCGAGGGGCGCTGGCGCTGGAATGGGGGCTTTGAGCAACCGGCCAGCCAACCGTTTCATGTTGTTGCCATCGATTACGGCCTCAAGCGCAACATTTTGCGCTGCCTGGCAAGCGCCGGCTGCCGGGTGACGGTGGTGCCCGCAACAACGCCTGCCGAGGACATTCTGGCCCGCCGGCCCGACGGCATATTCCTCTCGAACGGCCCCGGCGATCCGGCTGCGACCGGAACTTACGCCGTGCCCGTCATCCGGCGGCTCATCGCCTCGGGCCTGCCTCTCTTCGGCATCTGTCTGGGCCACCAGCTGCTCGCACTGGCGCTCGGCGCAAGAACCAAGAAGATGCACATGGGCCACCATGGCGCCAACCATCCGGTCAAGGATTTCACCACCGGCAAGGTCGAGATCACATCGATGAACCATGGCTTTACCGTCGATCGCGAGAGCTTTCCCGACGAGGTCGAGGAGACTCACGTCTCGCTTTTCGACGGCAGCAACTGCGGCCTGCGGCTCAAGGGGCGGCCGGTGTTCTCGGTGCAATACCACCCCGAGGCCGCGCCGGGTCCCCAGGACAGCAATTATCTTTTCGAGCGCTTTGTGGCGGCCATGCGCGAGCAGCGGTAGGGCACACGCGGCGAGCCCAGTTGGGCGGCGCGGCTAGTTGGGTGGCGCAGGGAAAACAACCGGGCGGAGCGATGGTCCAACCGCCGTTGATGCCCGTGCCAAGCACCGCCGACGCACTCCGCCCCATCCGCGGTCAAGCGCCCGAGCACAGGGGCCGCCGAGTTCTCCTCTCAGGCTCTCCTCTCAGAGTGGATATCAGAGTGTATAACGGCTGCCGAGCTCGCCTCTCAGACGGGGCCTAGGCGCCAGGCCCGCCGGGCTGGGGATGTGAACGGGCCAATTCGGCACGCATCGGGCTCGCCCGATAGGTGCCCAGGATGCGCACCTCGGTCGAGAAAAAGCGCAGCTCCTCGAGCGCCAGCTGCACAGAGCGGCTGGCCGGATGGCCTTCGATGTCGGCATAGAACATGGTGGCGTTGAAGGTGCCCTCGAGCTGATACGACTCGAGCTTGGTCATGTTGACGCCATTGGTGGCAAAACCGCCAAGCGCCTTGTAAAGGGCGGCCGGCACGTTGCGCACCCTGAAAATGAATGTGGTGATGACGTTGTCCTCGTCGGCCGCAACCTCCTCGGGCGCGTTGGCGAGCACCACAAAGCGCGTTGTATTGTGGGCCTCGTCCTCGATATCGGCCGAGAGCACCTCGAGCCCATAGACCTCGGCGGCAAGGCGTGAGGCGATGGCCGCCTCGGTGGGGTTGCCGCGCTCCTTGATGAGCCGGGCGGCACCGGCCGTATCGGCCTCGGGCACGGGACTCAGCCCGAGCTCGCGAATCTTGCGACGGCATTGGCCGAGCGCCTGGGTGTGGCTGTGCACCGTCTTGAGCTCATCGAGCCGCGCCCCCGGCAAGCCGAGCAGCTGATGGCGGATGCGCTCGAAATGCTCGGCGACGATATAGACGTCGCTTTCGGGCAAAAGGTGGTGGATGTCGGCCACGCGCCCTGCCACCGAGTTCTCGATGGGAATCATGGCATAGCGCGCCGCACCCGAGCGCACCGCAGCCAATGCATCCTCGAAGGTGGCGGCAGGCGTAGGCACAAGCTCGGGATAAGCCGCCTGGCAGGCAAGGTGCGAGTTGGCCCCGGGCTCGCCCTGAAAGACGATGAGCTCGCTTGCCCCGGCCGCGCGCGGCGTCCCCCGCAGACCATCGTCACCGCTGCTCGGGCGCATCTTCCGGCGGGCGGCGCCTCTCGTAGCCTTGCGCGCGGGTTTTGCCCTCACACGTCCTCTGGTCTTCTTCTCCGACATGGATGATCCGCTCATCCGCCACTGGTGGTGTATCAGCCCCCGCAGCCAGGATGCCAACCGCGGACCGTGCGGCGGCTGCCCAGCGTCACCCCCTTGGCGCTAACCGCAGGGCGCGCGGCACTTGCTCGCCGCAACCGTCTTGGTGCCAATCTTGGCGCCAATGATGTGCTGCAAGGCGGTGGCCCGCCCTAACCGCCATGCGGCTGCCTCGCCCAACCACTCGCCCAACCAATTGCGGCGGCTCTGGTGGACGGCTTCAGTGGTCGCTCTCGGGCCCGTCACTGGGCTCGTCCCCCACCGCCCCTCCCGCCTCGAGCAGGCGTCGGGCGCGCGCAAGATCGGCCGGAGTATCGACACCGAGGGGAACAGTGTCAACGATACGCACATCGATCCGCATGCCCGCCTCGAGCGCGCGCAATTGCTCGAGCCTCTCACGCCGCTCGAGCGGCGAGGGCGGCAGCGACACAAAGCGCCTGAGGGCGGGCGCGCGAAAGGCATAAATGCCGATATGGTGATAGAGCGGCCCCTCGCCCCAAGGGGCTGTTGCGCGCGTGAAATAGAGCGCACGCAAGCGACGCAGGCGGCCGGGCTCGGCCAAATCGGTGGCCACAACCTTGACCACATTGGGGTCGGTGCGCTCGCCTTCGTTACGGATTTCGGCCGCAACTGTGGCGATGTCGACGTCGCTGTCGGCAAGCGGTGCGATGGCAGCCGCGATGAGCTCGGGCGCGAGTGTGGGCAAATCGCCCTGCACGTTGACAATCACCCGCTCGGGCCCGAGCCAGTCGAGCCGCTCGGCCGCTTCGAATATGCGGTCCGAACCGCTCTCGTGGTCGGCGCGGGTGAGCAAGGCCTCCCCGCCCACGGCCTCGATGGCGGCAACGATCGCCGCGCTGTCGGTGGCAACCACGACACGGCCCACCTTGGCGGCAAGCGCCCGCTCCCAGACATGGACGATCATGGGTTTGCCGGCGATCTCGGCCAGCGGCTTGCGTGGCAGGCGGCGCGCCTCTAGGCGGGCCGGGATCACGATCAGAACCTCGGACAACATCTCAGACATGGCAATCGGCCGCTCGGGGCTGTCGCCCCTCTCAACCTCTCCCCACTCCCTCCACCTCCTCCCGGCCCGTCTCAACCACCCCCGACTCCTTCGGCCGTCTCGGTGTGTCCTGGGATCGGGGCATCCCCGCGTTCTTCCATTTCTTCCTGCCGTGTCCGGCCTTCATCAGCCCACCGGCTCCCAGAGCACCATCGTCTGGGCGTCTGGCCCCGAGCAGTCATGACTCGATGGAGCCCGGCATCGCCCCGAAAGCGGCAATCTCTCGCATGCGCGCAAGCGAGCGAGTGGTTGCAAGAGAGGGGGGAATTCAGCTATTTGGCTGGAGCGCTCATTTCGCCGGGGTGCCTTGGCGTAGGGCTTTTGGCTCTGGCGCGCCTGGGAGTGGGGTGCCTGGGCTTGGTGGGCTTGGACCTGGGGTGCTTGGACCTGGGGGGCTTGGGCTTCGTCGTTTGGCGTGCTCGAGACGGCGC
>WGBL01000064.1 GCA_015494375.1 Hyphomicrobiales bacterium
ATGCCGTCGTGGAGGCCCGTTATGAACGCGCGATGGCCGGGCTCGCCCTGGCCCCGGGCACGGAGCTCTGTAGCGAGTTCGTCGAGCGACTCGATGCTCTCGGGCCTGCCGCGCGCCACCTGCGCGCCGTCGGGATAGATGTCTTGCAGCCCCTGCGCCATTGGGGCCGTTGCTTCGGGCCAAGCGGCGGTGTGTGGCTGCAGCGCCGAACCGCCGGCCATGCCTGCGATGGCACCAGCCGTAGCAGGAGACGCGCTGCCTGAGAGCGCGCCCAGGAGCGCGCGCGTCACAACGAAACCGGTCCCGAAAAAGAGTGTTGCCGCCATGACGAGCAGCGTAATCGGCCACCTCTTCGGGAAGTCGGGAACGCTGGAGGGCCGGGCATGCTGGATGATGCGGGCATGCACCGGGATGAGCTCGGGGCTTTTCGGAGTGCGGGCATCGCCATAGCGGAGTGCATAGGCCTCATAGAGCTGGCGTTTCGACTTGGCGTCGCGCTCGAGCACCCGCAGCTTGGCGAGCTCGTCGCCCGTGCCGGCGGCCTTTCTCTTGACGAGACCAAGCTGTTTGCGCAGCGCCTCGGCGCGGGCCTTGGCGATGGCGGCCTCGCTCTCGAGGCCGGCAACGATCTTGCGCGCTTCGGAGCGGATCTGGCGCTTGAGTCCGGCGAGCTCGGCCCTCAATTGCCGCATCCGCGGGTGGCGCGGCAGAAGGGTCGCCGAGAGCTCGGCGAGCTGGCGCTGCACGCGCACGCGCTGCTCGAGCAGGCGCTGGATGAGGGGCGACTTGATGACATCGGGGGCGGCCGCGACCGAGCCCTTCTCGAGCATGGCGCGCACCTGTCTGGCGCGGGCCTCGGCGGCACTGCGGCGGGCTTCGGCAAGGCTCAGCTGGCTGTTGAGCTCGGAAAGCTGTTGGGCGTTGAGGGTGACATTGTTCTGGCCCTCGACAAGCCCCGATTGGGCGCGGAAGCGCTCGAGCCTGGCCTCGGCCTCCTCGACATCCCTGCGCAATTCGGCGATGCGTTTGGCGAGCCAGTCGCTGGCGCCTTTGGTGCGGCTTATGAGCCGGCCCTGCTGCCATTCGATGTAGGTGGCGGCGATGGCATTGGCGATGCGCGCGGCCAGCGCTGGATCGGAGGCGCTGAACTCGACTGCAATCACGCGTGAGCCGGCCACGGGATAGACGGTCAGCCGCTTCTGGAATTTGTGCAGTAGGCGCTCTTCGGGGCTCATCTGCCGTGCGCTGGCACCAAGGCCGATGAGTGAAAGCAGGCGCATGAGCGGCCCCCGCGCATGGGGCTTGGTGAACTCGGGATTCTTGGCAAGCGCGAGCTTGTCGGCCACCGCCATATGAAGATCCCGCGAGAGCAGGACCTGGACCTGGCTGGCGACGGTTTCCTTGTCGATCCGCGGCAATGGCCCGGGCTGCTCGGAGACAGGGCGCGCGAGCGAGGCCTTGTCGTGGGCAATCAGGATTTGCGCCTTGGACAGATATTGCGGTGTCAGGAGCGAGAGCCCCGCAAACGTCAGCGCGCCCGCCGCGAGCGTCGCCAGCGCGAGGGGCTTTTTCGCCCGGACAATGGCTTGCCACAGAGAGAAAGGGTCGTCTTGGCCGCTCGGCGGCACGCTATCCCGGGTCATGACACTCCTACCATTACCAAACAGATGCCACAGATAAGCAGATCGCCTTTAGCAGATCGCCTTTAAGCAGATCGCCTTGGCCTCACGCGCCTTGGCTCGAGGGAGCGGACGCCCTCCGTTGCCATCGCCATGGCCCTGGTTCGGCGCCCAAGCCTGCCAGCCCATTACTGCCGCGGCCGGGTAACCAAACGATTAAGCGGGATGCGGCGGCGTCCTCTCATGGCGCGATCGCTCAGCATTTCTTAACCATGCCGCAGCAAAGTGAGCCGCACTCGCAGTTGCTGTCAGCGTGAAGGAAGTTCGTCATGTCGTGGCGTTTGCCGTCTTGGCACCTGTCGTTTGTTGTGAGCGTTGTTGGTGTTGGTCTCTTGCTTGGGGGATGCGGGCGCGGAGCCGAGCTCGATGGTGTTGCGCTCATGGGCCCGCCCACCACTGAAGTGGGGCCAGGGCAAGGGGCGGACTGGGCCAATTTGGAAGCGGCGGCCGATGCAGAAAAGGCGGCCAATGCAGAAGTGGCGGCCAATGGGGAAGGGGCAAAAGAAGACCACGCGTCGATCCACGGCGGCTTTGTGACGCGCGTCTTCTGGGCCGGTGAGGGCGAGGACGCCACAATCGGCCCGCCGGTTGCCGAGCGCCCCTATGCACTCGATACCGGCGACCGCATCCGCATTTTCGTCTATGGCCAGCCCAATCTTTCACGCACCTATCGGGTTGATGCGGCGGGCTTTGTCGCCCTCCCCCTTATCGGCCCCGTGCGGGCGCGCGGCGCAACGGTCTATGCCCTCAAGCGCCACATCGCACGCAAACTCGCCCGCGAGTTTGTGCGCGACCCCGAGGTGAGTGTCGAGGTTGTCGAGCGCCGGCCCTTCTTCATCTTGGGCGAGGTGCGCAATGCCGGCCAATACCCCTTTGTGCCCGGCATGTCGGTGCGCACCGCGGTGGCGATTGCCGGCGGCTATTCACCGCGCGCTAACGAGCGCAAGGTCAAGATCACACGGATTGAGGAGGGCCGCCGGGTGACGCGCACGCTCCCCGCCGATGCCGAGGTGCGGCCGGGCGACACCATCTATGTTCCCGAGCGCTGGTTCTGAGCGTGCGCCAGAGTGCTGGTTGCGGGCTGACACCGAGCGTGGGCGCGCCACCACGAGAGGCCACATGATCGAGGCGCCAAAGCGGGCAATTCAGCAATGAACGCCATCGAGCGCAACGTCGAACGCAAGATCGAGCGCAAAATCGAGCGCAACGTCGTACGCGACGATACGCCCGACGCCACTCCCAATGGGAGGATCGAGCGCGCGCGCGGCACCCTCCGGCGGTTGCGCATCCTCCATTGCCTGCGGGCGCCCCTCGGCGGGCTCTTTCGCCATGTCTCCGATCTCACGCATAGCCAGGTTGCCCACGGCCACGCGGTTGCGATCCTTTGCGCCAAAGGCGGCACCAACGCCCTTGGTGAGAGGATGCTCGAGGAGCTCGCCGCCATCGCGCGGCTTGGTGTGACGCGCATCCCCATGGGTCGCCTGCCGGGCCCGCTCGATCTCTTTGCAGTTCTCGCCACGATCCGCATTGCGCGGCAAGAGCGGATTGACATTATCCATGGCCATGGCGCCAAGGGCGGCGCCTTTGCGCGGCTCGCGGCCGAGGCCCTTCGCCGCCGCGGCCAGCGGATTGCGGCCGTCTATACGCCCCATGGCGGCTCGCTCCACTATGCGCCTCAGAGCCTTGAGGGGCGGCTCTTTTTGGGGCTTGAGCGGCGGCTTTTGCCGCTGAGCGATGGCATCATCTTTGAGAGCGCCTACTCGCGCCGAGTTTTTGCCGCCAAAGTGGCGATGCCGTCATGCCCGCTGGC
>WGBL01000065.1 GCA_015494375.1 Hyphomicrobiales bacterium
CCCCCTAGAAGGGGGAGGCAAAACAACAGTCAACCGGATAGCAGTGGGCGTGACCCGGGTATCCAGGGTAACACACAAAGACCGCTGCGGCTCTTGGCCCTGGATCGCCGGGTCTTGGCCCGGCGATGGCGCAAACAAAAGTGCCGCGCGCTCTCTTAGATGTCATCCTCGGGCCGTGTGGGGCGAAAGCCCCATCGCGTGACCCGAGGATCCAGCGCAAACGTTGGCGAAGCCACATTCTTGTGTTTCTTGGGCCCACTCACCGCCCCCTGCCAGCCGCCGGGGTGCGTGATGGAAACGTGGTGGTTCCGGTGGCGCAACGTTGTCGCCCCGGAAGAAATGCGGCCACCGCCGCTGCCGGCAAGCGCGCCGTCAACCCGCATTTCTTTCCGGGGCCCATGAATACCATGCCTCTGAGAGGTTCGGGGTTATGGGTCCCCGATAATCCCGCGGGAATAGGGCGGTGCAAGATGGCACCCATTGCGGCCGCGGGATTTCGGGGACGACAGCGGCGCGCTCCCCTTCAGGCTTCTGGCTTCAGGCTTCTGGCTTCAGGTTTTTGGCTTCTGCCCCGCCGCCCGCGATGGCCTCGAGCGCGCGGGTCCTGGGATCGAGACGGTGGAGCGTGCCCTCGACAACATCATAATACCAGCCATGGATTGCCAGCCGGCCCGCTTCGACGCGCGCCTTGAGCCAAGGGAACGTCAACAGATTCTCGAGCGACAGGGCCAAGGCCTCACGCTCACAGGCCCGCTGGCGAGCCTCGGGCGCCGCCTCATCAGTGGCCGCGAGGCGCGTGAGGGCCGGCGCCGCAATCTCCATCCAGCGGCCTAGGAAGGATTGGCGATCACCCCCACCGGCGCCCTCCAACAGGGCGCGAATGCCGCCACAGCGGGCATGCCCCAACACCACGATATCGGCGACCTCGAGCGCCTTGACCGCAAACTCGAGCGCAGCGCTCGTGCCGTGATAGCGCCCTTCGGACTCATAAGGGGGGACCAAGTTGGCGACATTGCGAATGATGAACAAGTCGCCGGGCGCGGCATCAAACAGGATGGCGGGGCTCACCCGTGAGTCACAGCACGAGATAAGCGCCACCGTTGGCGACTGGCCACCCGCCAGCGCGCGCAGATGCGCCTCGTTTTGTCGGAAATAGCCGCTGCGAAAGCGCTCATAACCGGCAATGAGCTGATTAGGCATTGTGATGGGGCCCCTCCAGTCATTCTTGGAGCATCGATTGATAGGGGAAACTCGCAGAGGTTAGCCAATCTGCACAAGCAGTTGCGGATGGGAACAAGCCAAAACCCATGACCCGCCGCGAGTTGTCCTTTACACGGGATTGGCGCGCATGTCTGGCTATTCTGCCCATTGCCCCGACACACACGTCGTTTACCCGGGTGTTGTTTCAGTGTAGGCAAGCGGTGCAGCGGGGCGCAACAATCGGGCCTAGGCAGCGCGGAGCGTCTCACGCGCCGAGTTTGCCGTTGCGCGCCCCCGTGAAACCGCCGCGGCAAGGCGTGAGGCCATCACTTGTGCTTATCTGGCTGCGATAGACCGGGGGGCGAAGGGCGGTGGTCTGAATTGGAGAGTTAGGGGCGCGCGGGTGTGGACCGTGGGGTGAGGGCTGAGGTTGACATCCAAAACTATGAGGTCCGGGCGCACGGGTGTGGGGCATGGCTGAGGCCAAGAAGTTCAAGCGGATCGCATTCGTTGCCAGCGAGGCGCCCGAGGCCCAACGGGCCCTCGAGGTGCTGACGGCGCGTTATGGCAATGCACCCCTCAAGAGTGCCGATGCCATTGTTGCGCTCGGTGGCGATGGGCTGATGCTGCAAACGCTCCATCGCTTCATGAATTCGCAAATCCCCATCTATGGCATGAACCGTGGCTCGGTGGGCTTCTTGATGAACGAGTATTGCGAGGACGACCTGCCGGCACGGCTCGCGAACGCCGAGATCAATCTCCTCCACCCCCTCAAGATGACCGCCCGCAATCTCGCCGATGAAACCCAATCGGCCCTTGCCATCAATGAGGTGTCGCTTTTTCGCCAAACGCACCAGGCGGCCAAGCTCAGGATTGCCATCGATGGCACGGTGCGTATGGAAGAGCTCATTGCCGATGGCGTTCTGGTGGCAACCCCGGCCGGCAGCACGGCCTACAACCTCTCTGTCCATGGCCCCATCCTGCCCATTAACGCACCACTCCTGGCGCTTACGCCCATCAGCCCCTTCAGGCCGCGTCGTTGGCGTGGTGCCATCCTGTCGAACCGGGCCAAAATCCTGATCGAGGTTCTCGAGCCAACAAAGCGTCTGGTGAGCGCCGTTGCCGATCACACCGAGTTTCGCGATGTTGCGGCCGTTTCTGTCGCCGAGGACACGGAAAGCGATCTCCTGATGATGTTCGATCCAGGCCACGCGCTCGATGAGCGGATTCTCAATGAGCAATTCCGCTATTGAGTGCCCAAGTTGGCCGCATCCGAGAATGGACAGCAGGCCTCCGAGAGCGCACGAGTTCCGCTATCGATTGTGAGTGCCCAAGCTGGCCGCATCCATGATGCGCGGTCGAATCTCAGGGTGAGGAGTGGGTGGGGCCAAGGTTCGCAAATGTCGCCCCCGTCGGCGTGTTGCTTTCCTCAAACCCGATGGGACCGCGTAGGGCGGCGCTCACTGGCGCCGGAGCGGGTGGAGCGGAGAGAGGCGGTCTGGTGGCGACGACCGAGGCCAGCTGGGGCGCGTGTGCGCCCTTACGACGGGCGGTTGGCGCGCGCTGAGGGGTGGCGGGGTGGCGGAGCACCGCCTTTAATCTCACACGCGTTGCGGCACGGCGGCCGGCCGCCGCCCCAGAGCTGCGGGCCTGCTTTGCTATGGCAGCCGGGCTGCGGCGCCGGCCATCGCTCGGCGCCAAGCGAATGACCAGGGTTTGCCAGCCGCTCGTGTTGTGCGGATCATGCCCCCGCTTCGGGCGATCGTATCTGGCAATGAGGCGGCGGTAGACCTCGCGCACCGTGCGTGCTCGGCCTTGGTCATAAAAGATCGCGCGGTTGGCCTTGGCCGCGGCGGGAAAGAGTGCGGCGGCCGTGGCCGTGGGGCGCCGTGCGGCGGCGCGAATGAGCTTGGCCGCATCGCCCGGTCCGAGGAAGTGCGCAAGATAGAGTTCGCCTTGGCTCGGCTTTCGGCCGATGTCGCGCGCGAGGAATTGCGCGTTTCGCTGAGCGAAGGCGCCTGCCATCATGGCGGCGATGTGAGGGTCGTTGCGCAAGGTGAGAAGTTGGCGCCGGGCTTTAGGGTCGGGCACGACATAGCGACCGCTCTTGGTGCGGATGATCTTTTCGGCTTCGGCGGCAAGCCCGAGGCGCGGGCCTTCCTCTTTGAGTGTCTTGAGCCAGGTCTCTTCGATGAACTGGAAAAGGCCGCGCGCACTCGAGGTGGGAGCGCGTGCGGTGGCTTCAAAGCCGCTTTCCTTGGCCGCGGTATGGAGCAAGTAGTCGTAATCGGCACCCGTGGTGGCGCTGGCCAACGAGAGGGCGAGTGCAACCTGATAAGGAACTTCGAGAATCGAACCCGACGCCATGAACGCTCACGACCTCACAAAATGACACTTCAAGAAGCTTCCAACAGGACACTTCCAACAAGATGGCGCATTCGAGATTTCCGCGATCCCGGGAGCGGGCCTCGCCGGAAGTCATATCGCTTTGATGAGCCGCAAGAGTAGGCGAGTGTGGTTTATGAGGCGTTAAAGCCTGTGCCAATCGGCAACACGAGAGACAAGAGCAAAGGCGCCCCAAGCCGGTCGCGTGCTTGTATCTCGAGTGAGTCACAAGGGCCATGAAGGACGCACGCTTGAACGAACACGCGCCGTGACGAGCAAGGACAGCGGTGGGCGTGAGCCGGGTGGAAGCGCATCAAGCTCACAAGGCCGCGTGGCCGCGTGCCCCCAACAATTGGCTCGTGAACCGACAAACCCCTGGGGCCCCAAAACGAGCTCACGAAGCAGCTTGGGAACCCGGCATGCCCCATCTGGCGGGCTCGGCTCAGCCGGCCGGGCCCGGCTGATCGAAGGCGACGAGCAGTCTGTAGTCGGCGGGCCGTGTCCCTTCGGGGAAACGGAACGTTACAGTGCGCACCACCGAGAAATAGGCAATCGGCCGCTCGGGCGGAATGTCCACCGACACATTGATTGCCTGGGCCTGTATCGTGCTGCGGTTGTAGTCGAGCACGCGCACCTTGAGCGGCAGATGCACCTTGCCGGGCTGGCCGCGTGGGCCGAGCAACACACGGCCCGAGAAGCCATACTTGACGGACATGCGGCCCGGCTCGATCTGGCATTCGCGTGCCGTCTTGGTGATTTCGCCGCGATGGAGTATGGCGAGGCCGTCGCCTTCGCGCCCAGCCTCATAGCGGGTGAGGAAACGGTCGTTGGGCGAGATCACCATCTTCGGGCAGCCATGGGCGACAAGGGCGCTTGTGTCGCCGCCGCCGGTTCCCGATTTGGCGGCCATGAGCAGCTGCTCCTCGGTCACCCGTGCGACCGTTGGTGTGCTCTCATTGTCGTCGCCGAAGATCGCCGAGCCGAGGCTCGATGTCAGGCCAGTGATACCGCAGCCTCCGAGAACCACGGCCGAAAGGCCCATGGCCACAGCGTTTCTCAAACGCCGCAAAACCCGCCACGGATGGTTTGCTTTCATAAGCCCCGATCCCCCCGGTTGCCCCAAAGCCTATGCCATCATATGCCATCACAGGTGTGCGTGTTCACTCTGTGCGCGTGACGCCCCCGCCCTGATACATCTCTCCATCGCGGTGTCGGCCGCCGGGATCGCTCCGTTGTGCCGCCGTCTCGGCCGCCGGAATTGCCCCATCGCGACGCCGTGTCGACCGCCGGGCTCGCTCCGTCGCGACGCCGGCCGCTCACCTCTCCGCAGTGCCAGGCTCGCAATCTCCCGTCTGCGTGCCGGTTGCCTCGATTGCGGCGCCACACACCTCGCCGGCCCCAGAAGCCTGCCCCAGGGCGCGACACCTCACGGCATGCTATGGACCACAAAGCGGGCCATTTATGGGCGGGCAGGCGAATCAGACTGCACCGCAACGTATACATACACCGCAAGAACGACTATCAATAGCCGCGTCGGTGCCTCTTCAGACGCTGCAAGCTTTATCTTGGAAGACCGAATCGGTAGCGACCAGTCTGAGCGCAGTGCCGAACGAACCGGCTCAAACCAGGCGATGGAGATGTATCTGAAAACCAGGTGCGCCACCTGAAACCAAGGGCCCCTCCTCAGACCAAGAGCCCCTCCTGAGACCAGGCGACCCAAGCGATGACGACCGTCCAAGAACCAATTGACGCGACTTCGACCGCAGGCACCAAGCCACCGCTCACCCTGCTGCTGGCGGCGCCGCGCGGTTTTTGCGCAGGTGTCGACCGCGCCATTCAAATCGTCGAGCAAGCGCTCGCCCGATACGGCCCGCCGGTCTATGTCCGCCACGAGATTGTGCACAACCGCTATGTCGTCGAAAACCTCGAGCGCAAAGGCGCCATATTCGTGGAGGAGCTCGACGAGATCCCCGACACGAAGGCGCCGGTGATATTCTCGGCACACGGCGTGCCCAAAAGGGTGCCCGAGGAGGCGGCCGAACGCAATCTGTTCTACCTCGATGCCACCTGCCCGCTGGTGACCAAGGTCCATATCGAGGCGGCCCGGCTCCATGAGGCGGGCCACGAGATTCTACTCATCGGCCATGCCGGCCATCCCGAGGTCATCGGCACCATGGGCCAGTTGCCGCAGGGCGCCATCACGCTGATCGAGAGCGCCGAGGACGCGCGCCGCATCAGCCCGCGCGGCGGCGCGGGCGCCAAGCTCGCCCTCATCACCCAGACGACGCTTTCGGTCGATGACACCGCCGAGATCATTGCCATCCTGCGCGCGCGCTTCCCGCATATCGTTGTGCCCGCCAAGGAGGACATCTGCTATGCCACGACCAATCGCCAGGCGGCCGTCAAGGCGATTGCGCCGCGCGCGGACTGTGTCATCGTGGTGGGTGCGGCCAACAGCTCCAACTCGCTGCGGCTCGTCGAGGTGGCCGAGCGCGCCGGCTGCCCGAGGGCGCTGCTGGTGGCGCGGGCAAGCGAGATTGACTGGAAGGCGCTCGAAGGTGTGCGGACCGTGGGCATCACGGCCGGCGCCTCGGCGCCCGAGGCGCTGGTGGAAGAGATCATCGAGGCCTTTGCCGCCCGTTTCGATGCCCATGTCGAGACGGTGGCAACAGCACGCGAGAGCCTTGTTTTCAAGTTGCCGCGCCCCTTGCGCGAGGCGTGCGCGCGGCCGGCGGAGAGCAGTTGATGGCGGTCTACACCGAGGTCTCGGACGAAGAGCTTGCGGCCTTTCTCGCCGGCTATGACATCGGTGAGCTGCTCTCATTCAAGGGCATCGCCGAGGGGGTCGAGAACACCAACTACTATGTGCAAACCGAGGCCGGTGCCTTTATCCTCACGCTCTATGAAAAGCGCGTGGCGGCGCGCGATCTGCCCTTTTTCCTCGGCCTCATGGAGCATCTGGCCGAGCGCGGGCTGCCGGCACCGACGCCCGTGCGCGATCGCAAGGGCCGCGTGCTGCAAGAGCTGGCGGGCCGACCGGCAGCGCTTGTCAGTTTTCGCGACGGCCTCTGGGTGCGGCGCCCGCGCCCAAGCCATTGCGCGCTCGTCGGCCGGAGCCTCGCCCGCATGCACCTGGCGGCGGCGGACTTTGCGCCGAGGCGCGCCAATGCGCTTTCGCTCGCCGGCTGGCGGGAGCTCTTTGCCACCATCGGCGAGGATGCCGAGCGGGTGGCGCCGGGCCTTGCAGCCCTCATCAAGGACGAGCTTTCCTTCCTCGCTGGCGCCTGGCCGAAAGGGCTTCCCGAGGGCGTCATCCATGCCGACCTCTTCCCCGACAATGTGTTTTTTCTGGGCGAGGAGGTCTCGGGCCTCATCGACTTCTATTTCGCCTGCAACGACCTGCTCGCCTATGACGTCGCCATTTGCCTCAATGCCTGGTGCTTCGAGGCGCCCAAGGAGTTCAACATCACCAAGGCCAAGGCGCTGCTCCGCGCCTATGGAGAGGTGCGCCCCCTCACGCGCGCGGAATACGACAGCCTGCCGATCCTGGCACGCGGCGCGGCGCTGCGGTTCCTGCTCACGCGCGTGCACGACTGGCTCCATACGCCGGCCGACGCCCTTGTGCGACCCCACGATCCCCTCGCCTATCTCGAGCGGCTGCGCTTTCACCAGAGTGTGGCATCCGCGCGCGACTATGGGCTCGATCCGCAATGAACCGCGAGCGTGCGAGTGCCAAGCGCGCCAGGCCGCGTTCGGCGTCGGATGGCACGGTCGTCATCTACACGGACGGCGCCTGCTCGGGCAATCCGGGGCCGGGCGGATGGGGCGCCGTGCTCATCTATGGCGATGCCCGCAAGGAGATCAAAGGCGGCGAGCCCGAGACCACCAACAACCGCATGGAGCTGCGCGCAGCGATTGAGGCGCTCGAAGCGCTCAAGCGGCCATGCCGGGTCGAGCTCCATACGGATTCCAACTATCTGAAGGAGGGGATCACGAGCTGGATCGAGCGCTGGCGGGCGAACGGCTGGCGCACGGCAAGCAAAAGGCCCGTGAAAAACGCCGAGCTCTGGCGGCAGCTCGACGAGGCGCGCCGGCGGCACGAGGTCCGCTGGCACTGGGTCAAGGGGCATGCCGGCGAGCCCGAGAACGAGCGCGCCGATGAGCTTGCGCGCGAAGGCATGGCGCCGTTTCTTGGCGGACGCGGCGGCGATGAAGGGGATGGAAATGGCGGCGGGCAGAAGAGGGCCTGAGCCCTAATGAGCGAGCATAGGCGCGCGCAGAGAGGAGCGGCTCAGAAGGGGCATAAAAGGAGTTGAGGTCGCGTCGCTCTCTGGCAGGCGTGATCACCGAGGGGAATCCCAAGCGAAACAAAAAAGGCCCGGCGCGAGAGAGGAAGCGCCGGGCAGTCTGGAAAGGGGGCAATGCTTGGGGGGAGATCGCCGCTCGCAGCCCCCTTTCCGATTCGTGCGCTGTCTTTTGTCGCCGGCCGGGCGCCCAGCGCGCCCCAATGAAGCGGGCCTTAACAAGTGCGCTCTCAAAGGGGCACGATGGCTGGGAGCCCGACCGCGGCAGCGCGGGTACCTATTGCACCACCTCGCCATGCAGATTGATGTCGAGGCCCTCGATCTCGGTGTTGTCGTCGACCCTGAGGCCCATCAACACCCGCACCACCATCAGGATGACGAAGGTGGCGATGGCGCAATAGACGATGGTGGCGATGATGCCCTCGATCTGGATCCAGACCTGGGCGACATTGCCTTCGAGCAGGCCCGCCGTGCCGCCCACCGATTCGGCCGCAAAGACGCCTGTCAGCACGGCGCCGACAATGCCGCCGATGCCATGGACGCCGAAGACATCAAGCGAATCGTCATAGCCGAGCGCCCGCTTGACGGCCGTTGCACCGAGGAAGCAGAAGAAGCCCGCGGCAATGCCGATCCAGAGCGCGCCCATGGGCAGCACAAAGCCGGAGGCGGGTGTAATGGCCACCAGGCCGCCGACGGCCCCGGAGATGGCCCCGAGCACGCTCGGCTTTTTGTGCACAATCCACTCACACACCATCCAGGCAAGGGCCGCTGCCGCGGTGGCGATTTGCGT
>WGBL01000066.1 GCA_015494375.1 Hyphomicrobiales bacterium
CCGGCCGCGCCGCCAAACCTCAGGTGGGAAGGATGAAAGAGCTATTCGGTTTTTTGGGCCCTGTGGTCATGGGCCTTGTGGTTCTGGTCTTGCTTGCCGGCATCTGGAACATGTTCCGTGGCGGCAGTCCGAACCTGAGCCAGCTTCTGATGCGCTGGCGCGTCGGCTTGCAGTTCTTGGCCATCTGCATTTTGCTGGTCACGGTTTATCTCAGCAGCTGAGCCAAGACGGCCAAGCCAAGAGCGCCGAGCCGTAATCGCTGAGCCAAGACCGCCGAGCGAAGAGCGCTGAGCGAAGAGCGCTGAGCCAGGATCGCTGGGTGGAGTGTGCTGAGCCAGAACCGCTGGGCCAAAAGCACTGAGCGAAGACAGCTGAGCAGAAAGTCCGCGATTGCCCATGGTCGTGCTCAACAAAATCTACACCCGCAGCGGCGACGCCGGCACGACGGCGCTCGCAAGCGGCGCGCGTGTCCCTAAGGACGACTTGCGCATTGCCGCCTATGGCACCATCGATGAGACGAATGCCGCCATTGGCCTTGCCAGATCGCTGTTGGGCGAGGGCGCCGAGGAGCAGCGGGTCGCAGAGATGCTTGCGCGCATCCAGAACGATCTCTTCGACCTCGGCGCCGATCTGGCGACACCAATGGACAACGGACCAGCAGCCAAGCCCGATGAGGGGCAAGGTGAGCCCAAGGCACAAGCATTGCGCATCGTCGCCACTCAGGTCGCCCGCCTCGAGGCCGAGATCGATGAGCTCAACGAGGCACTCGCACCATTGCGCTCGTTCGTCCTGCCGGGAGGCTCGAAAGCTGCTGCCGCCCTCCATCTTGCGCGCACCATCTGCCGCCGCGCCGAGCGGGCGATGGTGGCTCTCGCTGCGCGTGAGGCGCGTGAAGGGGGCGTCATCGGCCCGGAAGGGCTCAAATACATCAACCGACTTTCGGATTTCCTTTTCGTCGCCGCGCGTTATGTTAATGACAAGGGCGCGCGCGACGTCTTGTGGCGGCCCGGGGAGAACCGCTGAGAGGCCGGTTTGGTACGTTTGTCGGCGGCCACGCGGTGCGTCGGTGGCCACGCGGCGCCCTGGCGCCTGGGTGCCCGCAGCCAGAGCCAGAGTCCTGCAGCGCAGAGGGCCGCGGCGCAGCGCTCGGAGTCGCGGCGCGGCGTCTCGGGCGTGGCGCAGCGCAAGCAGCGGCAGCAGAGTCAAAATCCGTGGCGCAGCGCAAGCAGCATCAGCAGCGTCAAAAACCGCGGCGAAGTGCGAGAAGTGCAAAGTGTGAGAGCAAAACCCCAACCAAAAGGGGGCCCCCGTGTTCTATCCCGTTCGTGACTACAACCCGCTCACCCGGATCCCGTTTCAGTACGTGACGATTGCCCTCATCGTCTTGAACGTGATCGTCTTTGTGTTGACGCAATACCGGCTCGACTTTCACACCGCGGCAAGTTTTGCCCTCGTGCCCGGCGAGCTTTTCGACGAAGGCCTCTTGGGCGCCGCAAAAAGCGGGCAGCGTTTCGATGCCTTCCCACTTCCCGAGCGCTGGACCTTGCTGAGCTACATGTTCCTCCATGGTGATATTCTCCACCTTGCGGGCAACATGCTGTTTCTGTGGGTCTTTGGCGACAATGTCGAGGACGCCCTCGGGCATGTCCGCTTCCTCGTTTTCTATCTGCTTTGCGGGGTTGCCGGCGGCCTCATGCATGCCTGGATGGCGCCGACCTCGGGCGTGCCGCTTATCGGCGCGAGTGGTGCCATTGCCGGTGTGGTCGCCGCCTATCTCATCTTGCATCCGCGGGTGAACATGTGGGTGCTCGTCGCCCGCATCATCCCGCTCAAGATCCCGGCCTCCTGGGCGCTCGGGGCCTGGATCGCCATGCAATTCGTACTGGCCTTTACCTCCACCTCGGCCCCTGTAGCCTGGTGGGCCCATGTCGGAGGACTCATCGCCGGCGCCGTGCTTGTCGTCATTTTGCGCCGCCCCGGCGTCAAGCTGTTCGATCAATCGACAACCGGCACCTGAGGCAAGTGCCTGGGAGACTGCTCAGCACAGCCGCTTGCGCCTGCGTATTGCAATAACGTTTTCTCCTTGTGCTCCGTGCTCCTTGCCGCGCCCTTGCCTTGCCTTCATTTGCATTGCGGATTGTTGCGCCTGCGTCACCCAGGCGTCGCACGCGGGCATTGACACCTCCGCAAGGCCGGCAGTACGGTCGCCGGCATTATTTCGCAGTTGCGAAGTGCACCGTGCACCCTGCACCGTGATGAGCGCCAGCGCCAAGGCCTGGCGCCCGCGATCTCTGGAGCGCCGATCATGAAAGTTCTCATCCCCGTCAAGCGGGTCGTCGACTACAACGTCAAGATTCGTGTCCGCTCGGACGGCAGCGGCGTCGAGCTCGACAATGTCAAAATGTCGATGAACCCCTTTGACGAGATTGCCGTCGAGGAGGCCTTGCGGCTCAAGGAAGGCGGCAAGGCGGACGAGGTGATCGCCGTCTCCATCGGCCCGGAGAAGGCCCAGGAGACCATTCGCCAGGCGCTTGCCATGGGCGCCGATCGCGGCATCCTCATCAAGACCGAAGAGGCGCTCGAGCCGCTCGCGGTGGCCAAGCTACTCAAAGAGATCGTCACGGCTGAGGCGCCCCGCCTTGTCATCCTCGGCAAGCAGGCGATCGACGATGATGCCAATCAGACGGGCCAGATGCTGGCCGGGCTCCTCGGCTGGGCCCAGGGCACCTTCATCTCCAAGCTCGAGATCGATGAGGGGGGTGAGAAGGCCAAAGTAACGCGCGAGGTCGATGGCGGGTTGCAGACACTGAGCCTCAAGCTGCCGGCGGTGCTCACGACGGATTTGCGCCTCAATGAGCCGCGCTATGCCTCGCTGCGCAACATCATGAATGCGAAGAGGAAGCCCATCGAGGTCAAGACGCCAGAAGAGCTCGACGTCGATGTTGCGCCTCGCGTTCGTGTGCTCGAGACGCGCGAGCCGCCACCACGGAGCGCCGGCGTTCGCGTCGCGAGTGTCGAGGAGCTGGTGGCCAAGTTGCGTGATGAGGCGGGGGTGATCTGATGCGTGTGCTGTTGCTTGCCGAGCACGACAATGAGCACTTGAACGAGGCGACCCAGAAGGCACTGACGGCGGCGTCCGAGATCGGTGACGAGGTCCATTGCCTCGTTGCCGGCGAGAATTGCCGCACCGTTGCCGAGGAGGCGGCAAAACTCGCGGGGCTCGCCAAGGTTCTCGTTGCCGAAGGGCCCCAACTTGCCCACGGCCTCGCCGAGGAGATGGCTGCGCTCATCGCCCCGCTCATGGCCGGCTATGACGCCCTGGTGGCGCCCGCCACGGCCAATGGCAAGAACGTTGCCCCCCGTGTGGCGGCGCTGCTTGATGTCGCGCAAATCTCTGAGATCACCAAGGTCGAGGGGCCGCGGCTCTTTGAGCGGCCGATCTATGCCGGCAATGCCTTGCAAAGGGTCGAGGCGGGCCCCGGCAAAATGGTCATCACCGTGCGCACGGCAAGCTTTGAGGCGGCGCCTGCGGGCGATGGCGCTGCCGCCATCGAGAGCGTCGAGGCGCCGGCGCCCCTTGCGCTCTCGGAATTCGTCGGTGAGGAGCTCTCGAGCTCCGAGCGCCCCGAGCTCACCTCCGCCCGGATCGTGATATCGGGCGGCCGCGGGATGAAGTCGGGCGAGAACTTCGCCATGCTTGAGCGGATCGCCGACAAGCTCGGTGCGGCTGTCGGCGCCAGTCGCGCGGCCGTTGACGCGGGCTTCGTTCCCAACGAGTATCAGGTGGGCCAGACCGGCAAGGTGGTGGCGCCCGACCTTTATATTGCCGTCGGCATCTCTGGCGCGATCCAGCATCTTGCCGGCATGAAGGATTCAAAGGTCATTGTCGCCATCAACAAGGACGAGGAAGCGCCCATCTTTCAGGTCGCCGACTATGGGCTTGTTGCCGACCTGTTTGAGGCATTGCCCGCGCTTGAGGCCGCGTTGGAGAAGTCGAGCTGAGGCGAAGGCGCACGTGTCCGCCGTGGCCGCGGCAGGAACCGGCCCCAGTGGTCGATTGGTTGTCGATTGTAACCGGTGGGCCAGGCGCCGAGAGCAGTGGGATTGGGCGGACCGGAGCGCATGAGTGGCGGGAGCAGATGAGCGGACCGGAGCGGATGAGCGGACCGGAACGGGCGAGTGGCCCGAGCGCATAAGTGGCCACAGCAAATGAACAAATGAGGCATTGCCATTGACAAGGCCAGAGCCAGAGCCAGCGAGCAGAGCCATCCCATGACGGATAACAGCGACAGCAGTTCCATCACCAGCAACATTCGCACCGTGGGTGTCATCGGCGCAGGCCAAATGGGCAATGGCATTGCCCATGTGGTTGCGCTCGGCGGCTATGATGTCCTGCTCAACGACATCTCCGAGGAGCAGCTGGAGAAAGCGCTTGCGACCATCAGGCACAACCTCTCGCGCCAGGTCGCGCGCAACAAGATCACCGAGGAAGAGGCGGAGGCCGCCCTTGGCCGCATCAAGCCAGTCTCTTCACTGAGCGACTTCAAAGATGCGGACCTCGTGATCGAAGCCGCCACCGAGGACGAGGAGATCAAGCGCAAGATCTTTGCCGAGCTCTGTCCGCACCTCAAACCCGAGGCCATGCTCGCCAGCAACACCTCGTCGATCTCGATCACCCGGCTCGCGGCTGCCACCGACCGCCCCGAGCGCTTCATCGGCATGCATTTCATGAACCCGGTGCCGGTCATGAAGCTCGTCGAGCTCATCCGCGGCATCGCCACCGAAGAAGAGGCCTTCGAGGTCTCGCGGGCCTTCGTCGAGGGGCTCGGAAAATCGATTGCGGTGGCCGAGGACTTCCCCGCCTTTATTGTCAATCGCATCCTGCTGCCGATGATCAACGAAGCCGTCTATACGCTTTATGAGGGCGTCGGTAATGTCGAGGCCATCGACAAGTCGATGCGGCTCGGCGCCAACCACCCCATGGGCCCGCTCGAGCTCGCCGATTTTATCGGGCTCGATGTTTGTCTGTCGGTCATGCAGGTGCTTTATGAAGGGCTGGCGGATTCGAAGTATCGCCCCTGCCCTCTGCTCGTGAAATACGTGGAAGCGGGCTGGCTCGGCCGCAAGACGGGCCGCGGCTTTTATGATTACCGCGGCGAGGCGCCCGTCCCGACGC
>WGBL01000067.1 GCA_015494375.1 Hyphomicrobiales bacterium
GGAGTAGTGAAAGTCCTCGGCAACGAAGTCCGAGCCGTGGTGCGCGAACTTTTCGGGGTTCAAGTGGGCGTCTGTTTGCGGCAGCACGACATAACGATCTGCGCGCTCGACCGTATAGCGGGCGTCATGCTCGGTGATCATGGACTCGTGGAGTTTCTCACCCGGCCGTATGCCGACGACCTTGTGCGGCACCCCGGGCGCAATCGCTTCGGCGAGGTCGGTGACCTTGACACTCGGGATCTTGGGCACAAACAGCTCGCCCCCCGCCATCTCGCCCAGGCACGACATGACAAACGAGACGCCCTGCTCAAGCGTGATCCAAAAACGCGTCATGCGGGGATCGGTGATGGGAATGGCCTTTTCGCCCTGCGCCACCAGGCGACGAAAGAGCGGCACGACACTGCCGCGTGAGCCGATGACGTTGCCGTAGCGGACAACCGCAAAGCGGCAGCCGTCCTTGTCGCTCAGGGCGTTGGCGGCGGTGAAGATGCGGTCGGCCGCAAGCTTGCTCGCGCCATAAAGGTTGACCGGGCTGCACGCCTTGTCGGTCGAGAGCGCAATGACACGCTCGACGCCCGCGCGAAGGGCCGCCCGCACCAGGTTCTCGGCGCCCAGCACATTGGTGTGGATGAACTCGAAGGGGTTGTACTCGGCCGCCGGCACCTGCTTGAGGGCTGCCGCATGCACAACGGTGTCGATGCGGTTGAGCGCCAGCTCGAGCCGCGCCTGGTCCCGCACGTCGCCGAGAAAGAACCGCACAGGCTTGAGATCATAACCCGCTTCGCGTAGCTCCTGCTCAAACTCGTATTGCTTGAGCTCGTCGCGCGAGAAGATGGCAAGGCGCTTGAGCTTTGCCCTCGAGAGCAGCGTCTTGACGAAAACGCGGCCGAACGAGCCGGTGCCGCCCGTAATCAGGAGCGAGCGACCATCAAAGGCGCTGGCATCTCCGCCGAAGTCGCGGGGGCGGCTCGTGGTCTCGCGGTTGGTCATGGGCAAATGATCATTGTTGGCGTGCGCGGGCGTGCTCTGCAGACCAACAGCTGCTTGTCGAGATGGGCGGCAAGGCGCAGCGCGAATTGCACCATCGAGAGTGTCGGATTGGCGTGGCTGGCGCTCGGGATTGCCGGCGAGCGGCCGACAAAGCAATGGCAGCGCGCGCGGCAAAACTGCGCCCACGGATAGGGGGCGACAGGAGGCTCGAGGGCTTCAAATCAGCAATCCGCGGAGAGGTCCCCGCACTCCGAAGGTGCGGGCAAATGCACCACAGCTACCGCACTGGCGGGTGAATCGCTCGCCCCCAGGCCCCGTTGTCTGTGTTGGCAAGAGCGCGACATGCTCAGGTGCAGATTAGGACGTTCAGTTTCTGAACGTCAAGCCGTTGTGTTCAAGTTCCGGGCGGTTTTCCCCCAATTGCCGCCTTCCATATCCCGTAGCGGCGTCTGGCCGGGGGCGCCTCATTGTGGCCGCCCCGCTGTGGGCGCTCCGCACCGCGACCGCTCCAGTTACGGCTGGCCGCCACCAGGGGCCGCCCGCTCCGCGCCAGAGCGGCCGCCCGCCCCGCCTCGGTATGGCATCATGTCATGCTTCACACACCGACCGCCAAGGCACGGCCCGGCTCGACGCGCACCCTGACGTTTTGGCGCAGGATATCCATGAGCACGTTGAGGCGGTTGCGCGCATCGACCGAGAGGATGGTGCCCACCAGGCCGTCGAAGGGGCCGCCGATGAGGCGCACCTTGTCGCCGGCGCTGAACCGGCGCTCGGGCAAGGCAATGGCGCCGTCCTTCTCCCGCGCCCTGAGGGCCCTGATGAAGTCGGGATCGAGCAAGCCCAGCTGATCGCCGAATTGCACAAGTCTGCGGACGCCGATTGTCGAGCGGATGGGCTGCCATTGCGCGTCAAGCGAGTTGAGGCCAACGAACACATAGCCCGGAAAGAGCGGCCTGAGCACCTGCTCGATGCGCCTGGCATGGCGCCGCGCCCGCTGGATCATGGGGCAATAGGTGCGATAGCCCTGGCGCTTGAGGTTGAGGATGGCGACCGCCTCCTTGTGGGTGTGCGTCTGGGCCACCAGCCAGGTGCACGGCTCGTCATCATTTGCGCCGCCGCTCTTGTTTGCTGTTTGCGCGGAGGTTGCCGCCGGGGCCCGTGGGAGCCCCTTCGGTTCGATGTGATCGCATGGGCGCTGGGCCCCGCGCTGGTCGATGTGGTCACGGTCTGAGCGCGTTGTGCTCCAATCCATTACGCGACATCCTTTTGATTGTCTTGTTGCTTGTTTCGTTGCTTGCTTGGTTGGTTGTCTGGTTGCTTGTGCTGGTGCTTTCGGCGGGTGCCGTCCTGAATTTCCGGTCTGAATCGCAACATTTTCGGAATATGGATGATGCTCTCATCGA
>WGBL01000068.1 GCA_015494375.1 Hyphomicrobiales bacterium
CCGCACGAAGTGGTGCGCCGCAGACACGGGGTCTCTTGCGGCGTGTGCCAACAGTTGGATTTGCGTTCGTGGGGTGATCCCGGATCAGCACCGCACCATTCGCTCTCTTTTTTTATGTCCCTGTCGGGCCGAAGCCTGCCCCGGACGCCGATCCGGGGGCTCTCCTCGCCCTTGTTTTTGTCCTTGTCGGGCCTTTGGACTCTCTAAGAGATTCGCTCGCCCAACTTGATAGGGCGCGCTCTCATTTGCTCGCGGCTCAAGTGGTGAACGAACATTTTCCTCTCCTTTTAGAAATCGTTCATTCTTTGTTAACCCTTTCTTGAGAGCCTTTAACAGTCAGTAACGCGTAACGAGGAGCCAAGAGCCATGCTCCAATCGATGGAGGTTCTGGAAAGCTTGTCGGGCGCAGTGGGCGGGCGTGGCGACAAGGTTTTCCACTTCGACTAACCCCCGAAAACCAGACGAGAATGCTCTGGCCAGGCAAACAAGGGAGACTGCAGGCCAGACGAGCCGGTCACATCGAAGCGCATTTGCGCACGCCCCAGGTGTGCCAACGCCGGAAGCCCATCTGCGGGGGGGGCGGAGGACGCCCGTCACTCGGTCCCCGGCGGGAGGCACAAGGCGAGCCCTGTCAGGCGATGACAGCGGGCGAGGTGCAACAGGCGCAGCGATGGGCCTCCCATCCAACGAAATCAAGACCAGCGAGATGCCCTCGGGTCGGCGCGCGCCCGGGGGCTTTTTTTGTCTTTCCCCGGGTTGTTGTGGTGGCGTCGGGTTGCGCGAGTATGTATCTCTTTGGAGACAATCCAATTTGCGCATGACGTTTGGGAGGCGAGTTTGGAAGTCGGGAGGCGCGGATGACACCCGAGGCCATTGAGCGGGCCGTCGCGCTCTTTTGCGAGGCGCGGCGCACGGGCCGCACCATCGAGGGGCTGCCGGACGATTGCAAGCCGGGCTCACTCGATGAGGGCTATGAGATCCAGAAGGCCTTCATCGCCGCCTTTGAGCATCCGGTGGCGGGCTGGAAGGTGGGGGCCACGGGCGCGGCGGCGATGGAGCTCTTCGGGGTCGACGAGCCCCTGCTGGGCCCTGTTTTTGCGCCCACGATCGACACCTCGCCCGCGCGAGCTTTGGCAGATGACTTTCACCACATGATCATCGAGGCCGAGTTTGCCTTTCGCCTTGCCTCAGGGCTCCCGGGGAGCAGGGGCGATGAGCCCCTGAGCCATGCGGCGCTCATGGAGGCGATCGAGGCGGTGATCCCGGCTTTCGAGATCGTCTCACCGCGCTATGCCGCCATCCCAAAAGGCGATGGCCCGGCGGCGGTGGCCGACTGTGGCCTCAGCGGCGGGCTGGTGCTTGGCGCGCCCTGGCGCGATGTGGCCGCCCTCGATCTCACCAATCACGAGGTACGGCTCTTGATCGATGGCGAGGAGGTCGCTGCGGGGACGGGCAGCCTTGTGATGGGCCATCCCTTGAACGCCCTCGCCTGGACGGCACAAAAGCTCGCCGCCCTCGGCATGCCGCTTCGTGCGGGCCAAGTGGTCTCCACCGGCACCTGCACCGGGATTACGCCCGTCGAGCGCGGCCAGGAGATCGTCGCCGACTTCGGACCCCTCGGGCGCCTCGAGTTGTGTTTTGTCTGAGGCTCTCTTGGCTTGGCTCAAGCTGTTCGGCTCAATTGAAGAACAATGCGCTACTCTCCGCGCTCTCCCACCACTTTGGCTCGGCTGAGGCTTTTCAGCTCGGCCTGAAACGGACAGGATTGTGTGCTGATACCGAGGTGCACAATGAATGACTCATTGTGCAGTTTGGGGACGATGAAACAACGAGGAAACTTTCCTCGTTGTTTCGAGGACTAGCGACCAAGTGGGAGTGCAGCCTGCGTGGCGCTTGAACGCAAACTAAGGCTGCATGTTAATGCAGCCTGATATGATTGCGAGTTTGCGGGCTATATCTAGAGCATGTTTTGGCTAGATAGAACCATTCTGACGGAGCGGATTTGTGTCAGGAGCAAGCAAAGGACCGCAGGCAATATCAGGAGATATTGTCAAGGGGCTTTGCGCCGCTAATGGCGCAA
>WGBL01000069.1 GCA_015494375.1 Hyphomicrobiales bacterium
CCGAGAGCGCTGCGAACGAGAGCGAGCCACCTGGGCCGGGCGGGGCTGGGCCGGGCGGGCCGCGTGGGCTCGAGGCGCCGGTCGAGGGGGGTGAGTGCATTGATGGCCCCTCAAAGGATGGTCGGCAGGACCGAGCGCGCGCCCAGGCAGACCGGGCAGCGGCCCCGGCAGGGGGCCCAGCGGGCGCGCCGGCAACGCCCCTCGGCCGCACCCGCAAGATCGAATCGAACCTTGTCCGTCCCCTCGTCTGGCGGCGGCGCAAGCGCCGCCCGGAAGGGCCCGCAAAGGCCGCGAGCGCCGAAACTTCCCCGCTGGGGGCGGAGGGGCGCGGCAGGCCCTCAGACCAACCGGGCAAAGCCGCGCGAGATCCCGCGCCTGTCGCTTCGCGCATGAAGCCCCGCGAGCCGGCCGTCGCCGAGGCGCACGCGTCCGCTTCGGCAGGTGCGTCCCAGGCACCCCTCGGCCCGGGTCACAGTAAGGGCGAGAGCGCGGATTCCGGGCGAACCCGCTTGTCGTCTCCCCCTCACCCGATTCGCCTTGCCGGAGCGTGGGCGCGTCACGCGGCCGCACGCCTTATGGCAGGTCTTGCGAGAGGCGCCGCCGCGGCACTCGCTGCCCTCGTCGCCGGCGCGGCAACGCTCTTTGTCCTCATTAGAGCGCTCGTCAGGCGCGCGTCTCATGGCCTTCGCGTCGGTGTCGGCAATCGACGCCGGGCCGGGACCTCTCCAGACGCACCGCCGCGCCGTCTGGCCGAGGCGCTCGCCCGGTTCGAAACCTGGCGCCTTCACCTCACAAGCCAGCGGCGCCAAGCCGGCGCCGCCACGCGGCCGCCGGGTGATCCCTCATCGCCAGGCGCACCAGAGAGACGGGCGCACGACATCTCAGGTCTGGAGCGCCCATCAACGTCTGTCGGGGTGCCTCAGGCGCGCTCCCCTCGTCTTGCCCTGGCCAGGCGGACACTCGGGGCACTCATCGGCGCGCTAAGACGTATCACAGAGACCGGAATCCGACTGGCGCTTGCCATCTCGCTCGCGGCCCTCATCGTCTATGCCCCGAGCTGGCTTTCGCAATTGCGTTCAGGCACCGGCAACGCTGCCGTCTCGCACTCATCGGAGAAGGCAGCCAAAAAGCCGAGGCGTCTCGGCGGGCCGGCAACCTCGCTCGATCTCTCGCCATCGTCCCTCGATCTCTTATGGACTCTTCGGGGCCATCGCGAAGCCGTTCTGGCGCTTGCCGCCTCGGACAACGGCCGCACGCTCTATTCGCTCGATCAGAAGGGCCAGATCATTGCCTGGGATACGAAGAAGGGCCGCATCGCCCGCACCTTTGCAACGGTCGAGGGGCCGCCACGCGCCCTCGACCTTCTCGGCCGACACCTCCTGGTGGCACTGGCCGGGGGCGGTGTCGTCGTCCATGATGCGGCCACCGGCACAACCATCGGCCGCGTGATTGAACGCAATAGACAAGTCACGCTGGCCGTCTTTGCCGGCCGGCCCGACCGTGTCATCACAGCGGGTGCCGACAACCTGCTGCGGATTTGGGACTTGCGTCGCGGCCGTCGGCGTACACTCAAGGGGCATGAAGGCCCCATCCGCGCCCTGGCATACAATGCGCGCCGGCGCCTGCTTGTCACCGGCGGCGCCGATGCAACCGTGCGCATCTGGGACACGCGACGGCGGCGATTGTTGCAAACCATCCATGCCCACAGCGGCGACGTTTTGGCGGTGGCGATCTCAAGGAACGCCCGCACCATCGCCTCGGGCGGGGCCGATGGCCTGATCAAGGTTTGGCGCCGCACACGCCCGGACCGCCTTCGCACCTTCAAGGGCCATTCCGGCAAGGTCACGGCACTCGCCTTCTCACCCGATGGCCGCCTCCTGGCCTCGGCCGCCGAGGACAGCACGGTGCGCCTTTGGGAGGCGGCCACGGGCCGGCTCCTCCATGTCTATGAAGGCCACACCGCGACCGTCCGCGCGCTGGCGTTTCTCGGCCGCGGCACAAGGCTCGCCTCGGCGGGGGCCGACCGAACCGTCCGCCTCTGGAGCGCCGACCTGAGAGGGCGCCGGTAACGTTTGCCCGGCCCGGCACACCTTGCCCGAAACGGGCGCAATGGGCGCGCGGGCGGGCGAGGGCGGTTGTAGTGCCAGAGTCTCACATCGATCTGAACCAGGACACTTTGGCTCGTTGGCTCGGGCGCACTACCAGACCATGTCGAGCGGGCGCCCCTCGAAGACCTCGGCCAGGCGCCGCCGCGCCCCCTTCGCCGTATCCTCGGGCAGCTCGCCAAGGGCGAAGAAGCGCCGCTCGGATATCTCGAGACTTTGGGGGGCCTCATCGTCGCGCCGCCACGAACGGACAATGAACACGCAAATGTGGTCGCCCGGAAACTGGGCGTGATGGGCGAAGATGCCATGGAGCCTGGGCGGCTCACAAAAGCGGATTCCCGCCTCCTCGGCAAGCTCCCGGGCAAGGGCCGAATGCACCGTCTCGTTCCACTCCACGCCGCCACCCGGGAAATGCCAGCCGCTCTGATAGCGATGACGCACAAGGAGCACACGCTCGTCATCGTCGATCACAATCGCCTGTGCGCCGAGCGTCAGGCCCCGCGTCAAGCGCCAATAGGGCCGCATCAGGCTATGGAGTGCCTTCTGGAAGCGCATGGCCTCGCTGCGGCCCGCATCGGGGCCGAAGTCCTGTAAATGGGGGAGAGCGCTGTGCCCGAAATCCCTTGTGAAAGTCCGCCCCCCATCCATAGGATGGGCCGCCGGGATCATCCAGTGTTTTGTCTTATTCAATTTCAAAGCTTGTGCTCCGGCGAATGAATGCTCACATGTTCGGCTCGCCGAGCGCTTCCCGGCCAGCCCTGAGGTCTCATGAGTTCAGCTGCGCGACGAGCCTAGCGATGTTCCGTCTCGCCCACCTTTCCGATGTCCATCTCGCGCCCTTGCCACGCCCCGGGCTCGGCGACGTCTCGCTCAAGCGGGCGCTCGGCTATCTCAACTGGCACAGGCGCCGCAAACGCGAGCACCTTCGCCCCGTCCTCGATGCGCTGGTGGCCGATCTTACGCAACAGAGCCCCGATCACATCGCGGTAACGGGCGATCTGGTAAACATTGGGTTGCCGGCCGAGTTCGTCGCCGCCAAGCGCTGGCTCGAGGGGCTCGGCAAGCCGAGCTCGGTTACGGTGGTGCCCGGCAATCACGACGCCTATGTGCGCCTCAAGAATGATCCCGGCTTTCACCGCTGGTCGGCCTATATGCGCCCCATCGGTGACACCGCTGCCCGCTCGCAATGGGGCCCCGGCAAGGATGGCTTCCCCTTCGTGCGCATTTTCGGCAACATCGCGCTTATCGGCCTCTCATCGGCCATCCCCACGCCCCCTTTTGTCGCCGCGGGCCGCCTGGGCGAAGGCCAGCGGGCAGCGCTTGAGCACATCTTGTGCGATCTTCGGCAAGCGGGGCTCTGTCGAGTCATTCTCATCCACCACCCACCGCTCGTGGCCCAGACCTCACCACGGCGGGCGCTGCGCGATGCCGTGGCGCTCGGCGACATTCTCAAGCGCCAGGGCGCCGAGCTCATTCTCCATGGCCACAACCACAACCAGAGCCTTCACTGGGCCGCGGGCCCGGAGCAGCTGATTCCCGTGGTTGGCGTGCCATCGGCATCGATCGGCTGGTCCCAACACCGACCGCTTGCGCGCTACAATCTATTCCTCATTGGCGGCACGGGCGAGCAGCCCGGAAGGCCGCGGATCGAGCTCATCGGCCGGGGGCTGCGGGCAGGAGACGCCGCCGTGCATGAGATCGAGCGCATAGCGCTTTAGGCGATGGCCACAGCCAATGCCACCAGCGCGCCTCCCTCCCCGTCGTCATGCCCGCTCCTGACGCGGGCATCCAGGGCGACATATCGCATTCGTCTCAATGCTTGGCCCTGGATCACCGGGTCTTCACCCACTGCTGTCCGGTTTATCATGAGGGGAGCTCCAGAGGCATCTGGCGCGGGTCTCGAGGAGCGGGCTC
>WGBL01000070.1 GCA_015494375.1 Hyphomicrobiales bacterium
AGAGAGGGCTGGTTCCCATGGGATCACATGGGCGTTTGCGTTCTTCCTTTTCTTGGCCTCCCCTCTTCTATCGCACCGTAATGTTATAACATTACCGGCCGAGAAGCATCGTCAGCGCAGCCAAAAGTGGATGCAGGATTTCGTTTTGAGCAAAACGCCGCTGGTCGGAGTTTTCAACTCCGAGCAGAATGATCATGCCGGTGTTAGTGAGATTGTCGAAAACGTTGCATGACCGTTCCGGTCGGACCTGAAAAGCCCGACCGGCATGGTGTCTCGCCTACCGGTTTCTGGTTTCTGAATTCAGATTTCTGCCGTCGTCATCCTCGGGCCGTGTGGGGCGAAGCCCCATCACGTGACCCGAGGATCCAACGTAAAACTTGGCGAAGCCTCGAAAATGCCATGCCTCGGCAATGTTCGGGGTTATGGGTCGCCGACAATCCCGCGGGTCGAGGGCGGCGCAAGACGGCAACCGCCGCGGCGGCGGGCTTTCGGGGACGACGATGTCCAGGTCTGTTTTCGCCTACTGATTTCCGGCTTCCGTCTTCTGGCGTCTCGCCCGCCGCCCGCCCCACCAGCGCAGGATTGCCACCTCGGCACGCCGTCTGAGCCGGCGCACGGCGGGAATGTCGACCGAGAGGACGGCGAGCCCGAGCGGGATCATCCAGAAACCTAGGATGGGCAAAAAGCCCAGGACGCCGCCAATCACCAAGAGCGTGCCGATTATGATGCGCAGGAGGCGCGAGCGTGGAAGATTGAAGGTACGATTGCCGAGCCTGAGTTTCATGACCTATCGACTTGTTTTCCTTGCGGGGCCTTTTGTGCATGTTGGAGGTGTCCAGGTGCGGTGGCGCGCACTTTCTTGCCTCGATGCGGCAGCCTGCCCCAACTTTGTTTCGCGACTGGATTTTGCCCACCGATTCGGATATAGAGCCAGAGCGGATAGCTTGCGAAATAGCTTGCGAATAAGTCGCGAAGGGGGCGGGCGCGGTTTTGCGACCGTGCCCACCCAAGGCGCAAGGGTTTTCCCCGGTAGCTCAGTTGGTAGAGCAAGCGGCTGTTAACCGCTGGGTCGCTGGTTCGAGTCCGGCCCGGGGAGCCAATCTTTTCAAGGGGTTATGAAAGCCGCAAGACCGCCCGATTGTGCCCGTGGTAACCCTGAGGTAACAACGGCGCATGCGAATCACCCGGACACCGCGCTCCAGGCGGCGCTCAACCGTTGACACGACCGCGCGCCGTATAGCGATGGGGCATAGCGAGAAAGTCGGGCAACCCCGGCCGAACGGATCATCCGTGGGGCGAGCGAGCTGCGCCCGCGCTTGCGCCTGGCGATCTCGCGCAGGATGGCGAGGCGCTGCATGGTCGCGATGGCCTTGACGGCCGAGGGGTAGCAAAGGCCCGTCATGGCCTCCACCTGGCGGATGGTGACGCTGGGGCGCTGGCAGAGGGCACGATGCAGGCGCAAGAGCTTGCCGGAGCGCAGGCCCTCGGCGCCAACCCGCTCCTCGTCCTCGCGAAAGAGAGCGACCAGCCGCCGTGCCGTCTCGAGGGCATTGTCGCTCTCTAAGCCTTATTCAATGACCGCTGCATACGGTTTGAGCCAATGAAACGGTTCGGCAACTTCGTGTAATAGCGACGGCCGCATGCCGAGGAGGCCCCGGGTCAATGGCGGCCGGGCGCTCTTCTGCCTCAGCGCTGCGCGCCAAGACCTCGCCCTTGCGCTCCTCGGTTTCCTCGAAGCCCGCCTCGATCTCCTGCCTCATGGCCTCACGCCCCTCCGCCGGCGCATCGCCCATGCGGTGTGGGACACTAACACTTCTTCATGCGGCAATGCGGCGTACGAAGTTAGGAACTGTGGGCCGGTGTAAGCATCCGTTTCGCACGGGCGGTCCACAACCTCGGCTCATGAGCTCTGGCGTCATAGGTTCGGGGTGGGTCAGTTCGGGTTTTTCTAAAGTGCCAGCCAGCGCAAGAAGTGGATGAATCAAACCAGCCATCAACGGATGACGGAGCCTGTTAGCCGCAGCGTTGTCCCCCACCGCCCTCTTCTTGTATGACTGCCCGGCTAGAGGCAATGAGCCAGGGAGCGAAATCGGCAACATGGCCACCCCCAGTGCCATTGAGATCGAGCAGGCCATAAGCGTGCTGGCGGAAGAGCCGTTCGACCCGCGCGAATTCCCCTACCGTTTCCTCGAGATCTTCGGCTGCCCCCCAACGACGCTGCGCCGCCTGCGCAAGGGGGACAACAACAAGTCCGGCATCGGCGGCGTGCTGTGGCGCAAGAAGGTGCACATCCATGTAGCCCCGCCAGGCGAGGTGCACGAGGCCTTCCTCGCCCTGCGCGCGGACGAGGAAGCCCGCCGCAAGGCCGAGAAGGCCCGCTTTATCCTCGCCACCGACGGCGATACCATCGAGGCGGAAGATCTCGCCCTCGGCCAGCCGCTGGCCTCCGCCTACACGGAACTGCCGAACCATTTCGGCTTCTTGCTGCCGCTGGCGGGCATCGAGGTCACGCAGGAAATTCGCGACAACCCCGTCGATATCCGCGCCACCCGCCACCTCACTCAACTCTACGTCGAACTGCTGAAGCGCAACCCTGACTGGGGCACGCCCGAACGCCGCGCCGACATGAACCATTTCATGGCCCGGCTCATCTTCTGCTTCTTCGCCGAAGATACCGGCATCTTCAACGGCGACAACCTGTTCACCGCCACCGTGCAGCAGTTCGGCAAGGCCGACGGCTCCGATGCGCACATCGTCATCACCGAACTGTTCCGCGCCATGAATACCCCCATCGCCGAGCGCAAACGGGCGAACATTCCACGCTGGGCCGATGTGTTCCCTTACGTGAACGGCCATCTCTTTTCCGGTTCGCTG
>WGBL01000071.1 GCA_015494375.1 Hyphomicrobiales bacterium
CGGGGACCCATAACCCCGAACCTTTCTGAGGTATGGCGTTCATGGGCCCCTGTCTGTCGCGAATGTGCATAATGGGAGGTGGGGGCAGGAGACCGTTAGGCCCCACGTCGCAAGAGACGCTTGTCCAGCAAGGATCCCTGCCCCCTTGTGTCAGATGAACCTGAACAGTTGCAAAGGGCCGCCAAGCGGACCCTCCACGACAAGGACAGGCATGATGACTATGCACCAAACTTTCGTCGGCGTCGATATCGCCAAGTCCCATCTCGATGTCGCATGGCCCGCAAAGCCCATCGAGCGCATCGACAATACCCAGAGCGCCATCACGGGCCTCGTGGCCGGGCTTGAGGGATGCTTCGTCGTCATGGAAGCCACGAGCGTGTGCGACCGCCTGCTCAGGCGCATGCTCAGCGAGGCAGGCATCCCTTTTCATCGCGCCAATCCGCGCTCTGCACGCAGTTTCGCCAGAGCCACCGGACGGCTCGCAAAGCCCGACAGGGGTCGATGCAACCATGCTCCGCGAGATGGGCGAGAAGCTCGCGCCGAGGCCGACCGTCGAGCCCTCCAGGGAAAGGCGTGAGCTCGCTGAGCTCAACGACAGGCGACGCCAGCTCGTCGATGATCGCAAGCGTGAGAGGCAACGCCTGCAGCAGACCGACAATCCGATTGTCGCCAAGGATATCAAGGCGTTAATCCGCGTGCTCGACAATCATATCGCCAGCATCGAGACCCGCATCCGCGCCCTCCTGGAGGCACGGGAAACGCTCGGCGAGGACGCCCGGCGCATGCAAACGGCGCCTGGCATCGGTGCCATCACCGCCGCTGTGCTGCTCGCAGAGATGCCCGAGATCGGCCATCTTTCGCGCCGTGCCATCGCCATGCTGGCGGGCCTTGCGCCCATCGCCTGCGAGAGCGGAGACTATCGGGAGCGGAGAAAAATCCAGGGCGGGCGACGAAAGGTGCGAACCGCTCTCTACATGGCGGCGCTCGGATGCGTGCGCGCCAGCGCGCGTTTTCGCGCGTTCTACGAGCGCCTACGCAACGAGCGTGGCCTTGCGCCCAAGGCCGCCTTCGTCGCCGTGGCGCGCAAGCTGCTTACCGTTCTCAATGCCATGCTGTGTGACGGCGTGGACTATTGCGAGCACCGCTTCCCCCATTTCGGTGACGAAAAGGGGGCTACGAAGTCATCCCCCGGAGCCGCGGATCGCTCGCCCTCGCCCATCAGGCTGGCAACGGGTGAGCGATCCGCGGCTGAGGGGGTGATGGCGTCCATCCCCTTGGTGGGCGGCTGAGCGAGCCCAAAACACCCCCCGCAAAAACACAGTTGCCGGACAGAAATGCGGATGGACGGCGCGCTTGCCGGCAACGGCGGGGGCCGCATTTCTTCCGGGGCGACATGCCGCGCAAGCCACTTTCTGTCATCTGATACCTGACACCTGATATCTGGCACCTGAATCTGGCACCTGACACGTGACACTTGAGACCTGAACCGCGCCTGGCTCAGGCCGTGGCGCGTCTGCGAAAGCCGTTCCAGAGCACGAACGGCAGGCCGCTCAGGAACACCTGGAGGTAACGCTCGTCCTGATAGTCGCCATTGAGCGAGACCCGCGGCAGCGCGGTGAGCTGCTCCTGGTGCTCGGCGTAGATGAGGCCCTTGCGGGTGGTGACGGCGGTCTTCATCCCGAGCTCTCTGAGTATGGCGAACTCGCGTGGCCCGGCGCTCGTCGGATCGCCATATGGGTAGGCGAAATGCGCCGGGCGGCGGCCGAGCTCGGCCTCGATGCGGTCGATGCTTTCCTCCACTTGAAAGCGCGCTTGGGCTTGCGCCAGCTTGGCGAGCGCATAATGGCCCTTGGTATGGGCGCCGATGGTGACCAGGGGATCGCGGGCGAGGGTTCTGATCTGGTCCCAGTCCATGAGGAGGTCCTGGCACAGGGTCTGGGGGTCGAAACTGATGCTGCGCGCAAGGCTCCGCACAAAGCGCCTGGCATCGTCCTCGTCGATGTCCCTCAGCCACCAATAGATGGTGTCATAGGCGTTTTGTTTGGCCTCGGGCGTGGCGGTGGAGAAGGTGCGATCCTCCCGGTCGATCCGCACCTTGAGCTCATCTACGGTGTCGATGATGCGCTCGAGCGCCAGCCACCAGAGATCGCCACGGAGATCGGCGAAGTCGCTTGCGACATAGATTGCGAATGGCAATTCGCGCTCGCGAAAGATGGGATAGGCGTGCTCGAAATTGTCGCGATAGCCATCATCGAACGTGAAGCAGGCAAAGCGCTTCTCGAAGTCGCCCTCGCAAAGCCGCCAATGGGCCTCGTCGAGCGAGACGATCTCAAAGCCGCTCTGCTCAACGCTGTCGATGGCGCGGCTGAGGAAATCGGGGGTGACGCGCAGGATGCGGTTCGGCTCGAAGGCGCGCGGCGCCTCGGGCGAGACCTGATGCAGCATGAAGATGACGCCGACGCCTTCGGTGAGCGGCGCCAGCAGCCTGTGGCTGCCGCTGTAATAGAGCGCCGAAAGCGCCGCCTTGAAGAGGCCTGTGGTCTGCGCAGACATGGTTGCTTAAGCCCTCTCCCGAGCGTTCCTAACAGGCCGGGGCGATCTCGCCAATGCCGCCCTCTGGCAAAAGCTGCCGACTGAAGCGGCGATGCCACGACCACGTTCTCACCGTGCCGGCCGCCTTATCTGTAGCCTTTCTAAAGGCTCGCCGCGCGGGCGATGAAGCGCTCTCTGAGGGGGCCTCGCTGACGAGGGCGCGGGCGCCGATAGATGATCACGTCGTGCAGGGGCCACGCCTCGCCCAGAAAGGCGCCGCCGGCGAGGTCTTGGGCGGGGCGCAAGCGCCGGCCTTGCGCCACCAGAACTCCCGTATCACAGCGACCCTCCATCATGCGGAAGAGCTCTCTGGCGCTCGCGCGCCCGGCGGCGAAAATCGTGTGATCGTAGATGTCATCGAGGCCGTCGAGGATTTCGACCAGGCGCTTGCGCTCCTCGGTAGGGCTGAGCCCGGGCGCGGGGCCGGCATGGCCTTCGGTCATGACATGAAACGCCGCATCGTCGATGCGCTGGACGACATCGGCGAGATCGGCCTCACCCGATATGAGGTCACGGAGCCCGAGGCCATCGGTAAGGGCCGCAAGCGTGTCGTCGTCCCCGGGCCCGGAGCGCTCGGGCGCCTCGGCCACGTCCGCTTGGCCGTCGTCGCTCGGGGCGTGGGCCGCGCCGCGCGCCTCCACATCCCCATGGGGCGGCAATGATGACTTGCCCGCCGTGCCGGGCTCAATCGATTGGTCCGCCCGGCTCTCTTGGCTTGGCGGTTCCGCGGGACCATCCGTGCTCTCGAGGGCTCTCGTCTCATCCCCGTCGGCCAACGCCGTTGAGGACGATGATGACGATGAGGACGATAAGGCCGATGAGGACGATAAGGCCGATGAGGACAACGGCTGTCCCCAAAGAACAAGGAGCACCCGCGCGCCCGCCTCACTCAGGAGGTCGCCAAGCGCCACGGCCTCGGGCCAGGGGTCGATGCCGTCGTGGAGGCCCGTTATGAACGCGCGATGGCCGGGCTCGCCCTGGCCCCGGGCACGGAGCTCTGCAGCGAGTTCGTCGAGAGACTCGATGCTCTTGGACCTACCGCGCGCCACCTTCGCCCCATCGGGATAGATGTCTTGCAGCCCTTGCGCCATTGGGGCCGTTGCTTCGGGCCAAGCGGCGGTGTGTGGCTGCAGCGCTGAAGTGCCGGCCATGCCTGCGATGGCACCAGCCGCAGCAGGAGACGCGCTGCCTGAGAGCGCGCCCAGGAGCGCGCGTGTCACAACGAAACCGGTCCCGAAAAAGAGTGTTGCCGCCATGACGAGCAGCGTAATCGGCCAC